>JBGSJT010000050.1:0-6396 GCA_041741715.1 Pirellulaceae bacterium
AGAAACAGATTGAGATACTTCTGCGACCAAACTGCCAGTCCCGGCGCGGATAGCAAGCTGGCCACAACCAGTGCACCAAGCACGGTATAGGCAAGCACGCGACCAAGGGTGTAGAGCAAGCTGGAAAGAACCGTCTTCCACGACTGCCCCAGGCTGCGACTGACGTAGGAAATCGCAGCGATGTTGGTCGCCAATGGACAGGGACTGATCGATGTCAGTATCCCTAACCACAATGCTGAGCCGGCTGCTAACCAATAGCCATTCATGGCTGAAGTTCCTCTCTATCAGCCGGAACGCATTAGCATCCGGTTTGAGTTTTCGTTTTCTGTTCTGGAACCGTGGGCTAACGCCCGGCGGCTGATGCTACGATGCTTTGAATTCAGACCAGGCTTGATTGATGAAGGCTGTGAAGTCAGCTTGATCGCTGGTGTAGTTCCAGACTTCTTCAAGGTTCTTCCAGCGGACGACCTTGCCATCTTGCACTTCGACTAAGACGACTGTCGATGTGAACACCTTGAACTGATCGACGAGCGATGCGTTGGTGTCGGCGGTGTAGTCTGCAATTTGCCAGCCGAGGTGGCCAGATTCGATCTCCGGTGATAAGGCTTCATGCGAAAAGCTTTCAATCTTGCGACAAGTGGGGCAGCGATGCGGAGCGTGAAAGTACACGGCGGAGAATTGAGTCTCGGCGAGCTTTGCATTGAGGCCAGCCGGCGTCGCGACGAACCCCGCTTCATTTGAAACTGCTGCCTGCTCCTGGCTGGGAGAAGACTCAGGTGTGACTTTTCGTATTGCAAATACCACACTTACGCCCACAAATGCCAGCAGCGCTATGCTAAACAAGGTTTTGGATTTCATTATTAGCTCTCCATTTTCTGTGATTGTTCAATGAGTTGTTTGATTTCAGCCGGTGAAGGTAACGTTCCGGCCGAAACGACTTTCCCGTCGATTGCCAGAGCGGGTAGCGCTGACGGGTTGAATTCGAGGACTTGCATAATGTCGTCGACCTTCTCGACCACATCGCCTGCTTGTCGTTCGTTTGCAGCCGCTTGTGCATTCTTGAGTAGGTATCGGCATTTCGAGCAACCCGTACCGAGCACTTGAACTTTGGCCATGGTCGATTCTCCTTATGATTCCGAGGCAGTTAGTTCGGAGTGAGTCAGCCGGCTCAGGGATTGAAGTCCGATGGGAGGTTCAATTTGCCATGGAATGATCGCCACTCGGCTGGCCTGTACTTCTTTGACTTCGCGCAAGTACTTCTGCTCATGCGACTGACGCTGTTTCATCAGCGGATCTGTAATGGGCAAGGGACTGAGCACTTGATTGATGACCCATGCATAGGGCTCGATCTCGGCACGTCGCAAGTCTCGCTGAAGCGCGGCGGCTTCATGCACCGGAGTCGCTTCGGGAAGTGTGACGATCAACACTCGTGTAAAGTTGGGATCGCGCAAACGTGGAAGTAGGTTTTCAACGGCTTCGGGCATTTCGCTCGATTGCCGAGTCACTTCGCGGTGGTAGGCAAGTGCCGAATCAAGCAAGAGAACCGTGTGGCCAGTGGGTGCTGTATCAAGCACGACAAACCGATTCGTGCCGGACGAAACGGCATCGGCGAACGCTCGGAACACCGCGATCTCTTCGGTGCATGGCGATCGCAGGTCTTCTTCTAAGAGTGCTTTACCTTGCGCGTCAAGGTTTGCGCCGGCTTTCCCGAGGACTTCTGCAGAATACTTGGCTGTTTCCACTTCAGGATCGATGCGACTGACCGACAGGGTCGGCAAGCTTTCATCGTTCATCGCCGCAGCGATATGTGCTGCAGGATCGGTTGTGGAAAGATGGACTTCGTATCCTCGTTCTGCGATTGCAACGGCAACTGCTGCTGCAACCGTTGTTTTGCCAACACCACCCTTGCCCATCGCCAAGATGACGCCATGGCCAGGGGCGACCAGGTCATCGATCAATTCCGAAAGCCCAGGCAGACCATCGACTCGCTCAGTCACTACTTCATTCGCATTTGTAAACGAAGCAGAGTCGACCGTACCGAGGCGACGAAGTGATTCGATTCCAAGAATCCCATCGGGACTTAGCGGCACGATGGTTTGCGGAAACGCTTTCAGGCTGTCCGGAGTCGCGCTCAGCGCCTCGGTGCCTCGCTCTTGCAAGGCGACGGCATAAGGATCGCTGGTATCCATTGCTTGGAACACGCCGTTGACCACGAGATGCTGATTCCGAACACCAAGCTCAGCCAGTTCACCACTGGTACGAGCCGCTTCGCGGAGCGCACTTGCTTCGGCGCGGGCCACGAGTACAAGCGTTGTTACTGAGGGATCGCCAAGGGCTTTGACGGACTCTTGGTACAGCTTCTGCTGAGCCTGCAAACCAGCCAAGGGTCCCAGGCAACTGGTCCCCGTTGTGTTCTGCTCCATGAAGCCGTCCCAAGCGGATGGCAGTGTGAGCAGCCGCAACGTGTGACCCGTTGGCGCTGTATCGAAGATCACATGGTCGAACTCAGCGGTCGCAGTTGGATCACCAAGCAAGCGAGAGAATTCATCAAAGGCTGCGATCTCAAGCGTGCAAGATCCAGAGAACTGTTCCTCCATGCTCTTAACGGCTGCTTCAGGCAACAAACCGCGATAGGGGCCAACCATGCGTTCGCGATACTCGGCCGCCGACTTCTCGGGATCGAGATTCATAGCGAACAGCGTGGATATCGCTGGGATCGCTGTAGGATGATTTCCAAGAACGACGCCCAGAACCTCATCGAGATTTGATGCTGGGTCTGTGGAGACGAGCAGGACCTTTTTGCCTGAATCAGCCAGTCGCACTGCCGTCGCGCATGCAACCGAAGTTTTGCCGACGCCTCCTTTGCCTGTGAAGAACAAGTTGCGAGTCGGCTGGTTTAAGAATTCCATGATTTAAATTCCTTATGAGACAAAACGTTTTTTCATAGCGAGCGAAACCAACGACTAGCAGCAGCCGCTGGTGCCACAACATCCACCGGCTGATTTGGCAACTGGCAGCACTTGTTTCGCTGGAGTACCATTGACCCAGCCCACGAGCGTATCGCGAGAGGGATAAACTTTGCGGCTTACGATTTCTCCATCGATGACGACTACCGGCAGTGAATCCGTGCCCTCAGTGCTCAGCACCTGATGGATGGACTTGTTCTCAATAAAGGCTTGAGGTTGTTGGGCCAAGTTGTATCGCTCAACTCGATGGCCTTGGTTCTTCAGCCAGTCGAGATCCGCAGCGAACTGTGGAAGTACGGGATCGACTTCTGGACCACAGACACCTGTCGAGCAGCACATCGGCTTGTCATAAACTTGAACGGTTTTCATAGTCTTCTCTTTCGAGATTGGTAGTAGGTTAATAGTGGGAACTGCGTTAACAGGTTGCGCGGATGATTGTTTTAAAGCATGTACTCGAACGCTGGCCGCAAAGGCATTGGCATCGAACGATTGCATGACAGAGGCGAGACCATCGTGCAAAGTGCTCTGCTGGCTATTAACATCCGCGTCGCCAGATTCTGAACCGCAAGCACCTCCGCCACAACATCCTTCGTCGCTCGCCAGGGCATAGGAATTCAAGTCAGCCCCTGTGTCCGTTACGACGACGGCAGTAAAGCCAGCTTGTTCCAGTAATCTGCGGTACTCTTCGATGAGAACCGCACCGGAGATACATCCCACATAAGCTTCAACACTTTGCTTCACTTCGCTCGGCAGCTCTTGCTTCAGAGCAATGTCGCTCAGTGCAACTCGACCGCTTGGTTTAAGCACACGCAGGATTTCACGGAACACAGCTAGTTTGTCGGGAACTAGATTGATCACGCAGTTGCTGATCACGCAGTCAACAGAGTTGTCGGAGAGCGGTAAACGATCGATCGTCGACTGGTGGAACTCGACGTTTGTCAGCCCTAACTTCTGCTGACCGGCGCGAGCCCTCTCAAGCATCTCTGCCGTCATGTCGACGCCGATCACTTTTCCCGACGAACCAACTTTGCGAGCCGCCAGGAAAGCGTCCATACCACCGCCACACCCCAGATCGACCACCACTTCGCCCTCGCGAATACCGGCCAGAGCCAGCGGGTTGCCGCATGACAGCCCCATATTGGCTTCGGCGGGTAATTGATTCAGATCGTCCTCGGAGTATCCGAACGCAGAAGCGATGGATCTCACGGCGGAAGAGTCATTGGAGAGTTCACTGCGTGCTACTAATGCGTATTGCTCATGCACGTCATCAGTCATCATTCTTTGGTTCATGCCTAGCTCCTTTGCTGGTTATCGCGCATCGTCGAAATACGATAGATGTAGGTGAAAAAACTTGTCCTTTGACACCTTCGCGCTCGACCTTGAGAGTTACAAATCTGCAATCAGTTTTTTGAGCTTCGCCATCGCAGTTTTATTAATGCAGTAGCAAACCCTGGGCCCATCGATCTCACCTTGCACTAGTCCGGTCTCTTTTAAGATCTTTAAATGTTGAGACACAGTGGACTGGGCCAATGGCATCTCTTCGACGATCTCTCCGCACATGCAAGATGTGCGGTTTAGTAGCAAACGCACAATCCGCACTCGAGCTGGATGAGCCAATGCCCAACTAAGCTTAGCCAAGTCCACGGCCCAAGCGACGTCCGGCAAAGCCAACTTTTCGTCTGTCGTGCAGCACTTTTGAGACGCTGCTTTCGCCCTAACCATCATTCCTTGCCTTCAAATACTGAATTGCTGTTTGCAACTAGATTGTTAATCGTCGATCTACGATATCCACTTCATGTTTTTTGTCAATGCCGGTCCGCCAGTTTGGCGAGAGTGACATGCAAATCTGGCAAAGCGATGATTTATGGCAGAAAACCACAGAATGGCTAGTCTTTGAACAAAGCGGACCGCTATCACTTTGACCACTCAAGCCGAGTCATTTCTCCAGAACTCCGGAATTGCCCCTAACCATGGGCGATTTATGTCTATTAGACTATTGATGAGTCAATCTTCAGAACCTTCCGAATCCATTCGCGAGACGGTTGCGTTTACATGTGTCAAGAATCCGAACGCGAACGTCCCTGGAATACTGCAAATCGACAAGGAGCATCCGCACCATTTCATCTCTACCGACGGCGCACGCTTCTTTATGCAGGCTTACGAAAACGATTGGCTTTGGGCGCTCGACATGGGGAAGCCCGACGTTCCGACAGTCGAAAAGTCATTGGACCTGTTGTCGCGGTACGAATTCAACTACGTCATCCGTCCGCTCGATGACCTACGACGACAGCATCGGCCCCGGCAGCAGCGTCAAGCACGCCGACGGGGTCGTGATCGTTCCGTGCGATGGAATGGGGGACCACTTCGTGGCTGGGCTTTCACTTGAAACCGGCGAAATCATTTGGCGGACGGCTCGACCGCCCGTGGAAGTTCACCTCCGGTACAACCGGCCTGCAGCAATCAATACCACCCGCACCCTTACTTTTAGATGGAAATAATGAGAGTCCTCGTAGTATTATACTTCGTTCTGACAGCCGCCCAGGTAAGTGTCGTGGTCGCTGCCGAGAAGCCGCCCAATGTCGTGTTTGTACTTGTCGATGACCAACGCAATACGTCGCTCGGCTGCGCGGGACATCCTCAAATCAAGACACCCTTCATCGATAACCTTGCCCGACAAGGCGTCCGATTCGAAAACGCCTTTGTGCAAACGCCGATTTGTATGGCCAGCCGCGCAAATCTATTCACCGGTCTCACAACAACGTCAAATGGTTATCATGCCAATCCCAGTACTCCTGTTCGCAAAGATGATCTCAAAACGAGCTTCCCGACTTTGCTGCGAAATTCTGGTTATCACACCGCCTTCTATGGCAAGCAGCATGTTAATTGGGAAAAAGGCGTCGACGGCATGCAGGAGATGTTCGACGACCATCAGGTTCTACATCGCAATACGTATTTGAAGACCATGCCTGACGGAAGCCTTCGCCATGTTGATGAGATTATCGGCGACAAGTCCGTCGCCTTTGTCGAATCACAGTCCGCCGACAATCCGTTCTTTATATACATGAGTTTCAATATCTCCCATGCTGAGGACAGTGATAAACGACCCGGGTTTCACTACCAGTGGCCAACCGACGAAGACGGACTCTTTGAGGATATCGAGCCGATCCGCCCGAACCTCGACGACTCGAAATATTACCTAGCCACCCCCGATTTTCTGAAGACAACCATTAATCGCTCTCGCTATTTCTGGGGCTATGACACGCCTGAAAAGTTTCGCGTCAATATGCGAGCACTTTATCGCATGCTGGCCGGCATGGATCGGATCGTCGGGCGAGTGATGACCACCCTCAAGGACAAGGGGTTGGACGAAAACACCGTCGTCATCTACTCCGCTGACAACGGCTACTACATGGGTGATCGTGGTTTCCAG
>JBGSJT010000051.1:0-8829 GCA_041741715.1 Pirellulaceae bacterium
TCTACCGAGCCTCCTTCGCACTGGGCGAGCACCTCTCGATGCAACCCAGCGCTAAGGGCAAGAGGAACATGGAAAGGGAGCTACCCTTTCACTTCTTAGCCTGACTGATGAAGTCAAGTTTACCGAAGCCTCTTCGCCCAACCGTAGTACGTCAGCCCGTCCCCTTAGCCCGCCGCATATTGCAAGCAGGTTTACCGAGGAACCACGTTACGAAAAACTGACGACCGGCGATTTCTCGCCTACCAACAGTGAATTAGCATGGTTGAAATATAAACTTAAATAAGTAGCGCTGCGGCAAAACGACTGGTAATCCACAACGCGTGCTCCGGCGTGTCCTGACCGGAGCGAGTTCGCCAGGGCCCGCTCCCTAGCCTACGTTCGTCCACTTCCCCATCAAATCTAACTCGCAAAAAGCCGTTTCCACACCGCGCACGGGAATCAGCAAGACTGAAATTCGACGTCAGTCATAATGGCAAGAGGACCGGCATTAAAGCTGCGTTGCTCAAGGGCAGCTATTTGCACCTTAGTGCCGACTCGCAATTCGTCGTTCCGCACGCCGCCTTGATGCGTTTTGGCATCGAGGTGTCCCATTCAACCGCTAGTTCGCTAAAATCAGTTTGCGACCGAGGTCGAATACACCTCCGCGAGTTACGACAATTCTCCAACTCGCGTCGGTTTGTCCAACCGACGCGCCGAAGGACACTCGCTAATTCGCTTCGGTCGAGGCCACCTCCGCAGGGCCGCGAGCGAAGGCGCAAAAGCGTCAAAAGAAAAATCTCTACCCTAATCAAAGATGACCACTCGTAGTCGGAACCTATTATGGGATGTCGAACTTGGCGCGTTGTTGTTATCCAATAGGCGCGACTATCTAGATTCCGCTTGCGCGCTAATGTCACGCCCTCATGAGCGCGCTGGCGAAGTTGTGTCTGTTGTCAGATTGACCGCTCAAATTGTTGGGGTTCGTTGGTACCAAGGCACAGAGTGATCTCGCGTCGGGTGGTCTAACTACAGGCTTATCTCATGGTCAGCTCTGCACCGGTATGGGGTGACCCGCGCGAATAAGACTTAACCGAGTAAAGTCGCCGGGGCGAGTCCGACAATTACAACGTGACGTGCCGAGCCGAACTGTTGCATGTTTCGGTTCAGCCAACGAATCTGGTTTTGAACGCAAGACTGGATTGGACGACGAATCTAGAGTCCGTGGACCTTGCAGTAAACGCGTATCACTTTAGCGCGTAGTGTCGGGGTTCAAGGAAGAGTTCAAAAAAAATTAAACGTTATTGCAGAATGGGTGCTGCCTAAGCGCACCATCTCCTGCTTGACCTCGCACAACCATTCGGCGGTACGAGATCTGTGAGCAAACGAGTGGTCGAAGAATTTGCTGGCGAACCTTAGTTAGACAAACAATTCGAAACCGTTCGATTCGGCCATTGAATCAAATGCGTTGGCGTAGTAACCGGTAGCTGGTGCTTTCTTCAATTTGTCCGTCCCCGACCCGCCATAGAGTGATACGTCGCTTCCCGACGATGCTTCTATCTCCAAGTAGTCATCTCCGTCTCCCAGATGAACGTAGAATTCATCCAGCGCGTCGACATTAAAAAGATCTACGCTATCCTCGCCGCTGCCGGTTTCGACTTTCAGATCCTCTGCGGCGATATTAATCAACACGACCCGATCGGCCCCCCCGGCGGTATTGACCCTGAAATCATCATTCACAGCGACTCCGCGAGCCCAAACGAAGTCATCGTGATCGCCGGTGCTAATCTGAACATCATTCTTAAATCCATGTACGTTATCAAGGTGGACGTAGTCCTTGCCTGCATGCGTATTGATGATCAGTGAGCTACCGTCGCCAGTGTTCGTCAAGGTCAAATTGGTCGCCAAAACGCGGTCATCACCCCCATTCATGTTGGCGATGATGTCGTCAAGGACGTTTGCTTGCAATTCGTATTTGGCTTGACCATTAACCGTGGTACCATTTAGCCCCTCGACGACAATGCGGTTTGCCTGCGTGCTTGATTCGTAGATGCGAATTTCATTGCTTGCGGAATCACCGGTCAGGACTAGATCATTTCCCCATGTAAAACTCGCCATCACGTCACCTGCCATCAGTTGACGGCTTTCGAGCTGTTGGGCAGAGAGTTTACGAAATTTGCGGTTGGACTCAAACATGTTCTTGCTCCTATGGAAAGGCTTTACTTGATTGTCGATCACATTGATCGATACCTTTAGGAGCGTTAGGGTGGTGGAGATGTTACAAAGTTTTCCGAAATGGCAACGGGCTATTTCAATGTCTCTTTGACAACTTCTAACGTGTTCTGGATTCTCGCGTGCACCCAGTAAGCGAAAAATAGTCCCATGACGCCTGCGGCTACCAACGCCAATAAGGCCGGCCGCACCGGCGTTGACTGGGTTAACAGCAGAGATATTCCCAGGAGCGGAACGCCAGCCGCAACCAGTAGATAGCGACCGGACGCCGCGGTCAGGTGGTCTGTTTGGTTTGCAAGTTGCGCAGGCAAACGTTTTCCACTGGTCGCTCCAAACCAATACTCAAGTTCGATCAAGCTCATCAGCAGAAATGGATAGGCCGCAGCAATCGCTCCACAAATGGCCAACGATAAAAAGAAATGCACCGCATCTGCTCGATCAAACTCCGGGAGCCTCCACCACAACAAGAGTGGGAATATCAATCCGAAAACCAGCCATAAACAAAGGCTGATTCTAGCTGCTCGATCTCCTAGGCTTAGCGAACCCGCCGAATCGCTGATGGGACTCACTGAGTTCCGCTTTCGTCTGGCAATATTCTGGGCAACGGGTCCAACAATCAACAGAAAAAGTAGGCTCCCCAGAGTAAATGCCACTGCGTTGAGAAGCACCGAAACATCGATGAACGTGGCGTGGCTGGCAGGGTATCGCGCTGTCAACCACGCCAAGTTGTAGTGGTAGTTGAACGCTCCCGCCAGCGCGTTGGGCAGAATGATCGCTGCGGCTGAAACGACAATGGGCAGGCGACAGGCGAGTCTCCCCCAGCGATTGTCTTCGGGATGGAACAGACGCCATGCTTGCGGTGAAACACAGATTCGCAATTCCATGGCCAGCTCGGCGGCTGATTGAATCCGCGCTGAGCGGTCGAACTCTAGGGCTTGGCGAAGTGTTTGCAGCATCCGGGCCATTTCGGCAGATGGAAGCATGTCTGGCGGCAACTGCGGTGCACGGTGAGTGCGATGCTCGCGAATGGCTTTAACAGTGCTATCCCAGTCGACTCGTGCTTGATCGTTTGGCCATGGACGCCGCAGCGTGAGCAGCTCCCAGATAACAAAGGCGAGCGAGTAGACATCGCTGCGATCATCGAGTTCACTGGGTTGAAATAAGGGTTGAATCTGCATGGCCCCCAGTTGTTCGGGCGACATATAGAGCAAACTGCCACCAAAGAACCGAGCTGCATCTGCACCCTGCAATTCCTCGGAAAACGAAACGTTGAAATCGGCAAGTTTGCAGTTGGCTTCGGCCGTCAACAAGATGTTAGCGGGTTTGATATCCCGATGGAGCACGCGCCGCTCGTGTGCGTATTGGAGGGCAGACGCAAGCTGAATTCCTAGCTCGCAGACCGCAGTTGTCCACGTCGAGTTGGCGACATGGGCTCTTCTAGGACTATCTTCCGGCGCTGGCAGGCCGCTCATCAACAATTGCGCATCGATCGAGGCAAGTAGGCTCTGCCCGTTGAGGTCGTCCATGTTGCAATGTGCGAGTGAGCCAACAAGCTGCTGCAGCGTACCCCCTGGAGCATATTGCATCGAAAGTAGGCGGAGTGGAGGCACTCGACGAACATCGAATACGCGCACAATGTGCGGATGGTCAAGCTGCGACAGCGTTTGGGGCTCGTCGCCGCAATCTTCGGAAATTTTAAGGGCGACCAAGCGGCTCATCGAAGCTTGCTTGGCCAAGAATACCTGTGCAAAGGCGCCTTTTCCGAGCAATCTGAGCAACTCAAAATCCTCAATCGTTTCACCGGGATGCAATTGGGGAGCAATCGTTTGTCGCCAAGCAAGTGACGGCATATCGGATTCTTGAATTGCCAACAACCGCTTCAATAGTGATGCGTGTTGGGGAAATGCACAGAGAAATTCTTGCGGATCGAAGGCCGCGTCGTTTTGCTTCCGCAGCCTTAGTTCTTCGACCAGAAGTTCGAACGGGACACCTCCCGTGCACTGTTGAAGTTCCGGAAATCGCGAGAGATAGTCCATTACACCTAGCGGCTCGCCGCGTGCCCAAGCCAATTCCATTTCGGCCTTGGCCAGTTCGATGATGGCTAAACTGCGGTAGTCCTGACCGTATTGCGGAATGAACTGCTCGATGTTGGCTGGCTGCGGACTGGCAAGAAATGCATCCAGGCAGGCTGCGATGGCGTTCCAAAATTCGGTTTCAGTTGCCATGAAGTTGGTTTTCTCGACAATTGGGCGATACCCTAGCGGAACTGGCAAGGTTGGTTTTGCATAGAATATATCCCATCGAACCATGGCGTAGCGAAACCGAAAGCTAGGAGGTAAGGATATGTCAGAAGAACTGCCAAGCGAAAGATTACCACCCGCCACTCCGCTGTCTGGGGAAGCCTTAAACGCGGTTCGGTTCGGCGAGTGGCTTGCTGGCGAACGCGAAGGTGTGTTGCGGATGATGGAACATCGCGTGGGAGCAGCACTGCTCAGCAAAGTCGATCTTGATGATCTGCTACAGGATGCTGCTGCCCGCGCTTTGGCCCTATTGGCCAAGCAGTCGGTTGTTGCGGCCAATCCACTCTCCTGGTTTTTGACGATTGTGGACCATCAAATTGTCGACGCCCATCGGTATCATTTTGCGGCTCAAAAACGGGACGCCAAGCGAGAGGTTTCTGGGGAGGCTCGTGGGGCGAACGTGGATGGCAACGATGCGGCGCCTGGTTTTATTGAGTTGTTAGTCGCAAGTATCACTAGCCCGAGTCGGGCGTTTTCACGCAACATGAGAATGGAACGCATGCAGACCGCTTTGTCGGACTTGCCCGTTGAGGCGCAAAACGCAATTCGTTGGAGGTACATCGACGGACTTCCCAGCCAAGAGATCGCGACACGTCTACAGAAGAGCGACGGAGCGGTACGAGTACTACTCACGCGTTCGTTGAAAAAGCTCCAAGCCAATCTCCAGGATGTCGCTCCAACTCACCTGCACGGAGAGAGTTGAAGTTTCTCAACTTCATCCCTGTGAGGCGAATTGGAAGCGACATGCCATCACCATTCAGTTCCACCACGTCATTGTGCGTAAGAAACAGGAAACGATTCAACTCATTCTCTGAAGATTCCCATCACTCCGGCGATCGAGTCGTTCTGTACGTCAAGACGACGGTCTCCCCGAATCCAGCCGCGTGGCGAGGGAAATAATTGTGAAGTCTACTGTAACAATCGCCGCGGTTCGACGCTCCTGACAGTAGGGAAGCCAATGGTTGGCTACCGAACAAAATGGCTTAATGTTCTTGGGAGTGTGATGATGTTGCGTCGAATTGGAACTTCTGTAGTGTGTATGTTGGTCGCCGCTAGCTGCCTGCTGTCATCGGGAAATGCCTTTGGTCAGGGTTCACCCACCGA
This sequence comes from Pirellulaceae bacterium, assembly GCA_041741715.1. Taxonomy (GTDB): domain Bacteria; phylum Planctomycetota; class Planctomycetia; order Pirellulales; family Pirellulaceae; genus Aureliella. The sequence goes on from JBGSJT010000051.1 coordinate 5,613, forward strand.
TCTGGCGGCAAACAATGCTGAGCGTTTTGCATACATCAATGCTTACAGCGCTCGTGTGATTGCCCAGCCTTTGCCCGAAGAATTATCAACGGCAAGTGCCTCGAGCTATGCGATCGAGTTGGCCGTGGAGGGGATGTTGCAAAGTGAGATCGCTTTTCAGAACTGTTTGCAAGCATTGAAAACGGACGATAACCAGCTCTGGTATTGGGCGTGGGCACGTTCACTACAAGCCCAATCAGCCCTGGACGAACTGCATGCAATCACCGGCAGTCAAAAGGCGGCAAATGCAGCTACCTACGCGGAGTGGGCTGCGGAGGATGCCATGGAGGCCTTCTTCGAAAGCGGAGCTGCATTGCCAAGCAGTCGCAACAGTCGACGCGGTGGTCGTTAGGGAAAGCGAATGTTCGACGAACTGCCCGGAATCTTCGAATGGGGCGATCGAGCCGACTCGGTCGCCCTATGTTTGTTTTTCAAACGCTCAGGCACAGGTGCTCGATCATCCGAAGTATGAATGCAAAGTCGCTCCACTCCAAGCTCAGGACACGCCCACCTTACGCAGTTGTCCAGGACGCGGCCATCGTTCAAATGAGGCCCCAGCCGTCCCGTTCGCGGGCGAGCCCCGATGAGCAGGAATTGGTGCTCGAGCTGGACACCGCCTACTCCGGCAACTCGCTCGATACACCCGTTGAAGCCGACCATCCAACGAATTGACCTACGTCGACATCGACACCTTTCTGGCGAATTTCTAATCATCCCCGACGCGGGTCGGCACGATGACGCTGCGCCCCGGCCCTGGGATCAACGCGTATATCGCGATCATCGACGTGCATTTTGTGCTTCGCCAGCTCCCCCATTACGCTCAACATCCCCAAGAATGGCAGTGGTGCGTTCTTCCTGGTTTATTGCGTTCTTCCTGGTTTATACTGCCGAAAATCAAAATTCTTATCAGCATCAAAATTCCTATCTGCCAGGCAGCGAGCAAGCTTTGGGGGTGTACACTGATGTCATCTGTGTTTGTACAGTTCGCTACGGTAGCCCCGCATCAGGAGACACCATGAACCAGACAAAAGTACTTACAACTACCCTCTTAATCTCTGTCGCATTGTCAATCCCATGCAATGCCGCACTGGTTACCTTAAGTTTTACAGCAACAGTCAGCGATGTGCCGGCTGCATTGGCGTCGCAGTTCACCGTGGGCGATGCAGTTGTTGGCAGTTACACTTTTGAGTCGACGACGGCGCCAACCGGCAGCAATTACCTTTTCGCTGTCACTACTTTCAACGTCGGCATTGCAGGCTATGCAATTTCGGCAAACCGATTGGGAGATATCGGTATTACCAACGGCTCTACTGACTCATACTTAGAAGTTGCCCTTTCGAATGGAGCGGCCGTCGGCGGACAGACTCCTGAGTTACATGCCATACAGCTGAACGATCCTACAGGAACTGCTCTTTCAGACACTAGTCTCCCCGTGCTGCCTCCGGATCTTTCCAAATTCTCAAATGCACGCTTTACAGTAGATTTTTCCCAAGGTTCTCGCTTGACGGCTCAGATGAATACATTCGTGCCTGAGCCATCTAGTGTTGGACTAGTTGGCAGTTTGCTGCTGGCGGGACTGTTTTCGCGTCGCAGGCGCTAATTGTTCGGCAGTGCGAAGGCCACGGAGGCGTCACCGGACTTGGTGCCCATTTTTGCCACCGCCACGGGCTATGGCGACGTATTGCCGACCATCCACCTGGTAGTTCGCCGGCTGTCGGCCCAGAAGGCCCCAGATTCGCATTTAACGCACTCTGAGCAAAACATGACTCATGGCAGGCCCTCGGGACGCGAATTAGGGCTCTGGGAGGCACTTTTATCGGCGCTTAGCCGGGAAGAAGACGGTGGCAGTGCCACTGACTCGGAGAGGTCAAAAATGAGGTAATTTCGCTTATTAAGTTAAGAGTCCAGTCGAATGCGAGGCTGTCGCCGGGGTCAGGTTTGGTTTTCGGTTTTAAGCTTCTCTCGTCTCGCAGTTGAGCTAAGTCAAAAGTGTAGTCAGTCTGATGGCGCTAGTCTACGCTTGCGGCCTGCGACCGGCTGCTTTCGTAACCCAGGACGAACCGTCATTGGTCATGAAGAATGCTCGGCTTTGTTCGTTTTAGAGCTTCGTTCGGCCCGACCGCCACATTGAAGATTTCGTCCTGGAAGCAACCAGGAATACTTAGATTCGGTACTAGCGGAAATGGCCTAGCGGAAAATTATCCGCCATAACGCTTTTGAACTGTTACTCACGCAGCTAGCGGAGGTCCGACCAACCGCTGGCTTGAACTGCTTTTCCGCCGAGCTGTCGGTCTGCATCGACCGACGCGAGTTTGAGTGTCGAAAGTCTTGCCCCTCCCCGGGCGCAACCCTCTTCGTAACAATACTCTCTTTTGCGATTCCGTCTAAAGCTTTTCAGAACAAGCACTTACGCCGGTTCGAGACCCGTTCGGTCGTTCTTGCAACCTGAAACGAGTTCGTAGACTTTTCTCGAACTCGTTTCACTCGCAGACTCAATGCGACATACGAACCTTAGAGTTAACAGAAAAGGTTCGAACAGAGAACTTTGGGCGGTTACGAGCGTTGATGATGGCCCCTTCGCAACTACTCTAGAGATAGTCCTCGGTGTGCAAAAAGTGCGCTCCACCCATGATTTCTCTCGAAAATACTGCATTTCGCGATGGCTAGCTTCCGCAACGTCTATACGTCACTCATGCTCGTAATCGCTGGCTCCACGAACAAGGAACTCGCTCGCCAAGTCAGTTACCTCAAGGCGGAAAACCAGATCCTTCGCAGCCGCCTTCCCGATCGTATTAGTCTAACTCAACGAGAGAAGAATCGCCTAATTCGCTTCGCCAAGAACCTTGGTTCGGCGCTGAACGAATTGGCCACGATCGTTCACCCAGGCACGATTCGTCGCTGGATTCGGGAGGCAGCCGCTGCGACCTCGGCGCGTCGAAAAGTCAAAACTGGCCGGCCTAGGACGGCAGAGGACATCGAAAAGCTGGTCCTAAAACTAGCCAAAGACAACTCATGGGGCTACACGAGGATTCTGGGGGAGCTTAAGAAACTCGGCATCGAATCCATCACTCGCAACACGGTTAAGAGCATTCTCAAACGCAATGGCTTTGACACTGGACCGAAGCGCGGTCCAGGTACTTGGGATGAATTCCTGAAGCGCCATGCGAAAACCATGTGG
>JBGSJT010000052.1:0-3101 GCA_041741715.1 Pirellulaceae bacterium
GCGATCGTGATCGGCGAGAGTCGTAATCGATGCAGATGTCGATATAGTAAGTTACGAGAGATTCTTCAAAAATTGTACGTCGCGCTAGCGGACCCAGACATCGACCCAGGGCGGCCCAGTCCCGAAGAGCGGCAAGTCCAAACGTCAGCCTACTGGTTCATCCAGGCGGCCAGTTTCGATATTCAAGAGCGCTTAGCGCGCGAAAAACCAGAGAAGCTGCACAAACCCTAGACCGGCGAGCGCAGTCACGATCGCAATTCACCTTCGGTCAACTACCCGGAAATTATTCGAGCGTTCGACGAAAACGACTACACGGGCTTCACGCAGGAGTTTTCTCCCACTTGGAAGAAACCGCTGCCGCCAATGGGCCGAACATAACCAGCACGATGAAAAGGCCTTCCTGCCAGTTCTTAATAAAGTGCATGTGTTGCCTAACTATTATGAAGAATAGTTGCACACCACCTGCGGTGGCTTTCAGAAAAACATTACAGCTGGTGTCGCCTTTCGCCGAGATCCCCCTCACCGAGGTGGCATCCGGCGTCTGATTGCCTCGTATGAACGCGGTCACCAATCCACGTCTAGCGGCCAGCCCTCTTCGTCGAGGAGGTCGAGTGAGAAACTCCAAGGCTGGCTGTGTTGGGTGATTTTGACGAGCAATGTGTTTTGCCCCTCTCGAATCTGCACAGTTTCGGTGAACTCGCCGGCGCGGTGCCCGCCGATTCGGCGCTGCTGCATGACTAGTTCGCCATTGAGCCATACCTTGCAGCCGTCGTCGCAGCCTACGCTGAGCACGGCGGTTTGCTCATCGCTCCTCTCAAAGCTCGTCTTTGCAAAGCAGACGACAAATTCGCGATCGGCAATCTCGCTTCGGAGGTCGACATAGGCGCCGCTGTAAAAACTCGCATCCTTCCAGCTTAGAGTACCGTTTTCCGAGGCATAGGATTCGCTGGCACCGAGGTCGGCCTCAGGTGGGTATTGGGTATCGAAGCCCTTGTATTCTTTCCCACCCTCAAACGGAGACTGCTGAGATTCTAGCAATGCATGCAGTCACGTTTTCTTGATCTGCAGCGGCAAACGACTAGTGTTTCGGGTTGTTGAAGTGGCGAAGCAGGAACTCATTTTGCGGGTCGGTGAAAGTTGCACATGCGAAGGTTGCACACTCGGTACTTTTTCCAGCCCGGTGACGTTCCCGCGTTAGGTCGCAGCGGCTGCCACGTTTGTCGCGAAGGCTAACTTCACAATCCGTTTTATGTTCGTCGCAGTGCAAGTCATCAACTCCTGTATCAGCACCTTCTCAGTTCCTCGGTAATGCGCCCTCCTGCCACCATGCCGGTTCAGCACCTCGCACAGCTTGCGTTCCACTTTGGGATGCTCCGAGCGGATCGATGCATACGCTTGAGTGCTGGCCTTCTCGCGGAGCTGCCGATATTCTTTCGCATAGTCGTTCTTGCGCACGTTGCGGCCAAAGCGTTTCGGCAGCTTTTCCACGCATTGACTGAGCAAAGGACAGCATTGGCAATCTTTGTGAGCAAAACGATGCGTCGTCGCACGGTTTTTACTATCTCGATCACGGTAACGCGATTTCTTTCCGGCCGGGCAGATGACCCGTCCACTTTCAACATCCTCGACAAAGTCATCTGGAACAAACAGACCGTTGGCGGGGTCCTTTTGCGGCGGTACAAAAGTATTGACTGCCAGGCCATCGGGGTCTTCCAGCTCTCGAAGTAGCGGGCCGTTGAATCCCATGCCATCTATCGACAAGGACTCGATGTCGTTGCCTTGAGCCGCCTCCTCTTGACGAATTAACTCGACGGCGTCCATGCCTTCGTCACCGTTGGCAGGTAGCACGTTGACTTGAGTGATGATCTCACTGTCCGCATCCACAAGGATGTCCAACAGGTAACCGTCGTACCAATCCCCGTGCTTCGCGCGGCGAGCTTCTGGATCGACGGTACTTCGTGTCTTGTCACCTGCCTTCGGATTCTCCTGATCGACGAGTATCTTGTGAGCCAGCTGACGTTGGTCCAAGAATTTCTGCCATTGAGCGCTGGTAGAAGCGTCCTCGGGGGCAGGCAGCTCTTCAATCCAAAGCAGTATCTCACGCAAGTGAGTTACCCTTGCCAACAGCCGCTGTTCGTTCTGTTGGTCTTTGCTCGAATCACGTAACAACTCAATGTTGATCCTTTCGCCGTCCACGCGGATGGGATCAAAAGGATGTGCGGCTGTAAGCAACTTATCCCGAGCCTGTGCCACTAAAGCCAAGGTGGTAGGGACAGCAATGTCAGCAATTACATGACTAGCGTCCTTGAGTCGCAATCGATCCTTCACGAGGCCCTCAGCACGGGCGGTGGCGACAACTTGATCAAAGACTTTGTGGAAGCCTTTCGTCCCCAACCGACCGCGAAACCGACACAGCAAACTGGGATCCGGAAGCAACCCCCCCACGTCGACTTGCAGAAAATAGCGGAATGCTATGTCCGTGGAGCCCCGGTCAATCACCTGTCGATCGGAGAGGTTGTAGTGATACCGGAGATACTCCAACTTCAGCATCTGCACCGGCGACTCAGCTGGCCGACCTCGATCGGGGCTATAGTAGCAGGCCAACTGTTCTTCGAAGCCGTTCCAGTCAATGGCCTTGAGCGCTTTTCGCAGATGGTGTGCCGCCGGAACAACCAACTCAAAAATCTGACGATCGAATTCCGATGGTTCTCGTGGCGACCAATTACTGAGCATCGCTATATCCCCCTTGGACACAAGTCTCGCGATACAATTATTCGCACCCACAACCCAAAGGACTACCTTCGAACGAGCTAGTTTTTCAGCAGTCTCCAAAGGGAGGGTGTGGAACTTGTCGACGCTGCGCTCGACCCTTTTTACGGATGCGTAGCATAGTGTTTTCACACCCTCCCCCTGGAGGGTAATTGGACAACACCCTCCCTCCGGGAGGGTCGGATGCTTCGCATCCGGGGAGGGCACGCCCCTAACTAACCCCCTAGCCACTAGCCTCTAACCCCTAGCCCCTAGCCTCTAGCCCCTAGCATCTAGCCCCCGTCCCCAGATCCACGTAACCCTTTACCCGTCCCCCGTCCCCCCCCTACCCA
>JBGSJT010000053.1:0-22031 GCA_041741715.1 Pirellulaceae bacterium
TCGAACCTACATTGCTCATCAAGGAGCGACTCTTTTACAGACAGCTTGGACACCCAAGTCCAATCGACCCATTTCAAATCAGTGACGCAGGCGGGATTCGAACCCGCAATCACGAAGGTCGGGCACCGACGCGCAGCGTTGGTCGCATTCGCCGCTGTACCAGTTCGCGTACCACGTCAGGGAAGGAGTAAGCAGTAAGCTTCAAGGCGTAAGGAATATTTTCATTCGCAAGCCGCCAAATGCTTACACCTTATGCCTTTCTGCTTTCCAGTGGTGAGGGTGGGACTCGAACCCACAAACACTGAGGTCGGGCACCGACGTACTCGTTGGTCGCATCAGCCGCTATGCCAATTAGCGCACCGCACCAAGAGAAGTAATAAGCGGTAAGGTCTAAGGTGTAAGCGAGCAGGCTTTGCTTAACGCTTCCTGCTTACTGCTTACTGCTTTTCGAGTAGCTCGCCAAGGAATCGAACCTTGTCTAACAGTTTCGAAGACTGTCGTGCGAATCCATCACACTCGCAAGCCATATAGAAGGCTTTAGACTTTAGGCGATAGGCTTTAGGAAGAAGTATCCTTGCTAGGAGTTGAACCTAGTCCGCAACCTTCGCAGAGTTGAATGCAGTCCCTTACACCTCAAGGACAAATGGTTTTCACCTATAGCCTAAAGCCTAAAGTCTCTCACCAGTGGTGCGGGTGAGATTCGAACTCACAGACACTTGTTCCTAAGACAAGCCGCTCAGCCGTTGGCGTACCACACCGAATTGGACAGAGGCGCTACCGAGATTCGAACTCGCTGTCAGCGTGTTTTGCAGACACACCCCGCACCAAGCGGATTAGCGCCACCTGAGTAGTCCCGGACGGACTCGAACCGCGGGCACCGACGCGTAGCGTTGGTCGCGACTGGGTGTAAACCAGGTGCCTTCGCCGCTAGGCCACAGGACTATAAAAAGCGGTAAGAAGTAAGGTGGAAGGAGTAGGTGATTTGCTTCTCGCTAATTCCTTACTCCTCAAAGCTTCTGAGGCGGAAGACCAGGGACTCGAACCCCGAAGCGTGTTTAGCGTTAGCTGTTTTCAAGACAGCGTCCTCATCCAGCCGGATGTCTTCCAAGGATGCAAAGCGCCCTTAACGAGGATCGAACTCGCCGCGAACTGATCGACAATCAGCCTCCACCACCAGATGGACTCAAGGGCATGAACAGGCGGGAGACTGGAGGCTTGAGACTGGAGGTTTTTCTTCTTCCCTCACGCCTACAGCCTAATGCCTACAGCCTTCACCAGGGTGACCGATCGGAATTGAACCGACATGGACTTGGTTCACAGCCAAGTTCCTGAAACCAATACAGGACGGCCACAGCACCGGGGACAGGAATCGAACCTGCGACCTTCTGGTTCAGAGCCAGATGCGACTACCAGCAGTTGCTACCCCGGAATGTGAATGGAAATATCGAGCACGGGTGATAGGAATCGAACCTACATACCACTGCTTCAAAGGCAGCTGACTTACCGTTAGTCGACACCCGAATGTTGAATCTAAATTGAGAGTGCCATGTCGGAGTCGAACCGACCTGACCGGATTGGAAGTTTTTCACGTTGCTTCACGCCTTCTTGAATTGGGGAATCCGATACTCCACAACGTAAGACTTTCCGGCACCTGTAAAAACCTTTGCCGCTCGGTCAATGGCACAGTCATCAAGCTCCGGAGGCAGGAATCGAACCTGCGACTAAGCGATTAACAGTCGCCCTCCCGTACCAGCACAGGACCCTCCGGAAAGTTAGCATTTAGGTTTTAGTTGTTAGGCATTAGGAGAAACGGAAATGCGTGATCCCAATAAACTGCGCGCATTCGAATTGGCCGATCAGTTTGCTTTGAAAGTCTACGAATGCACTCGAGGTTTTCCGCGCGAAGAACAATTCGGACTTACGTCACAACTCCGCCGTGCTGCTGTCTCAGTTCCGTCGAATATTGTCGAAGGATGTGCCCGCGCAACGAACGCTGATTTCGTTCGATTTCTTGATATTGCTTACGGATCAAGTTCTGAAGCGAACTATCAAGTATCACTTTGCAAACGACTTGGTTTTCTCAACGAGCAGCAGTACACAGATCTTCGATTGCTTGGAGATGAAACTGCCAAGGTTCTAGCCGGACTTATCCGTTCGCTACGCTCGCAAACCTAATCCCTAAGTGCTAATGCCTAATACCTCTCAAAAGCGCCTAGTGAGAATTGAACTCACGTTTTCTGCATGGCAAGCAGATGGGTTACCACTACACCATAGGCGCGATTATTTCGGATCTACCAAATTGTCAAAGATCAGTTTGTGTTCACGGAATTGTCAATTCAATGAACAGAGCACCGCGACCAACGAGTACGTCGGTGCCCGGAATCGAACTCGCGCCGCCGCTTTACGAAAGCGGTGTCATTCCACTAGACCATCAGTGCTTGTGTTTTTCAGTTTTCGCAGTGGGACCGGTGGGAATCGAACCCACATCGTTCGGTTTAAGAGACCGATGCATTACCTTGTCTGCCACAATCCCAAGTTAGGCTGTAGGCGTTACGCTGTAGGTTTTGAGGAGTCGCTTTGCGATTTGCTTTTCCTCAAGCCTCCGGCCTCCCGTCTCCGGCCTGTCAAAAGTCGGCGTGGAGGGAATTGAACCCTCGACCTTCGTCTTATAAGGACGCTGCTCGGACCGTCGAGCTGCACGCCGCTTGCGTAAGAGTGAGGCCGGAGAGATTCGAACTCTCGCCTTGCGGATTAAAAGTCCGCTGTGCTGCCGCTACACCACAACCTCAAAACAGGCTAAAGGCTGTAGGCGTTTAGACTGTAGGTTGTTGATGTAACGCATTGTTTTGTATCCTTGTCTTGAGACTTCTTCCTACAGGCTACTGCCTAAATAACTACAGCCTGCTCAAGTGGTAGCCCTGAGAATTGAACTCAGCGCGATCCGCTTATCAGACGGATATGGGCTCCAGCCCTCGACTACCATTCAAGCTGTTAGTAATAAGGAGTAAGGTGTAAGCAGCGTTTTGCATCGACTTACTCCTTACCGCTTGCTCCTTACCGCTTGCTCCTTACCACTTACTCCTTACCACTTACTCCTTACCGCTTGCTCCGTACCGCTTCACCTAAGTCGGGTGTGTCGGAATCGAACCGCTCTCGATCGTCCCAAACGATCTGTGCTAGCCATTACACTTCACGCCCGATAATCGCTTTGTCAGTGGACCTGCAGGGAGTTGAACCCTGAAGCCTTGAGTGCAAGTCAAAGCGCCGACCCGTCGGCAAGCCCATCCTTAGTTGCAAAGCGACTCGTGTGGGATTCGAACCCGACCTGACTGGCTTGAAAGACCAGTGACCTCACCAGAAGTCGAACGAGCCATGTTGTTAATTTCAATTCTGTCGGCGCGTACCTTCCACGCAGTTGTTCATCAGGAGTTTTTGCCTAAGCCGTTTGCGACTGCTTCCGCCAGCATCACAGTGAGTGGACTGGGAGGTGCTCGAACCCTCCTCTGCGGTTCTTCAGACCGCCGCTATACCGTCTCAGCTACCAGTCCGTAAACAGGCTGCAGGCTTTAGACTGTAGGCTATAGGTTTTGAGGCATCGCTTCGCGATGTTTTTCTTCCTCAAGCCTCTCGCCTCTAGTCTCCAGCCTAAATTTAGGCACGAAAAAACCCGGTGTTGCTCAAGGCGACACCGGGTTAACCATCGTTGTCCGAAGACTTCAATCGGCCGAGTGTCACCTACGTTTAGGTTGCCCTAAATCAAAATTGCACGTGGACATAGTCGCGTTTTGCAACACGATGCCTCTCCGTGAATCTTGATAACGTTCGGTCAGTGTTGACCTTGGGGACAGGGGCCGTATTGAAGTCATTTGTCCAGTTCCGATACTTGTTTTAGTTTTAGATTTCATCGCACGCTTCATTCCCGCGTGCTCACAGATATAGACGCTAAGCTGGTGCATTGGTTCGCAATATAATTCGCTTTTACGAAAATAGAGACACCACAATAGACCGCTCTATTCCATTGAACGCACAAGAAACAGGAAAGTACCTCTCATCGTGAACAAAAATGCAGAATCATCGACGTCCGAATTCTTGGCTGCCCAAACGTTCGCCGTCGCTGGTGCATCAACCGATCGCTCTAAATATGGCAACAAGGTCTTCCAAGCCCTGCTCGCGTCAGGACGCACCGCGTATCCGTTAAATCCCTCAGTACCCCAAGTCGAAGGCCATACCGCCTATGCCTCGACTGCTGATCTACCGGAAGTTCCCGAAGCTCTTTCGATCGTCACTCCGCCTCATGTCACACGCGAAGTCGTGCAGCAAGCCATCGCCGCTGGCGTTAAGCACATCTGGATGCAGCCCGGCGCTGAAGATTCGCAAGGCAGCAAGCTAGCACGCGAAGCAGGACTCAACGTCATTGATGACGGAAGCTGCGTCTTGGTGCTGTTGGCGGTTGAGGGAAGATAGCTCGCGACTAGTCCGATCACTGCTTAAGCACAAAGCTGCCGTTGACATCGCGATTCACGAGAACGACAATAGACTCCGTGGGTGTAGATGAAAACCGTTCAACTTGAGAGAACTTTTTTATGAGCTTAATCGTTGACCTAACGACTGAAGAAGTTGCACAACTCAAACTTTACACTCACGCCCAAGATGATGCCGCTGCTGTGTCGCTTGCCGCGCGAGAGTACATTCGACTAAACCGGTTGCGTGAATTGAAAGCTGTCGCAGGTAAACTTGACTTTGACGATGTCTCTTTGCAGCTAGAGACAATGGAACTCAGCGAAGTTGACCTTCCAAACTAGTTGGCGATGGACAATGAAGTATTGGGGGCTTGTTGATTCACTAATTTGGGCGTCCTTCTTCTCAAAGCCCGATTCTCCTGAGAAGAAAGCTGTGGACGAACTGATTGACTCCGACCGTGTCGCGTTAGTTGGACCGATAGTGGCTGAAGTTTTGATCGGGTTCCGTCGCCAAGAGCAAGCCGATTGGGTTGGCTCTCGCCTGCGAGCCGCTCACTACGTGGATTTGCGGTGGGACGATTGGGCAAGCGCGTCGCAGCTCGGACGTAATCTTGTTGCGAAAGACCACCGAATACCACTAACTGATTTGGTGATCATGGCTGTTTCGAGGCGATTGGATATTGCCGTCTACTCGACCGATCCGCATTTCGACGTGGTTCCTGACCTAAAGCGATACTGGCCGAACAAGTAGCAGGAGACTGCATAATTATCGACCTCAAATGTTCCGCCACTTCCACAAAGCAGTTTCGCATGCGAGCCACTCTTAAATTACCAACCTCCGTATTCCTATGGCTTCTACCCCAGAGCCATTTCGCTCCGCTCCATGATGCGTTAGCTCAGGAAGTCGAAAAGACTGCTGCAGAAGCCGAAGTCACCCGCAGCGAGAACTATGCTGTTTACGCATACCACAAGACTGAACTGCAGGACTACCTTCTTGGTTCAACCAACAGCCACCACAGGGAAGACTATAAAGCCTACGTGATTGTTGACGGTCAGTCTATGTTTACGCCGGAAGGTCTGTTGGACCCGCACAAGTTGGAGTGGGACAAGTTGTCGAGCGAATTGCGCAAATTGCGAGTCGACAAGCAGAGCGTGGCTGAGTTTCATGTAACAGATTGTGGACCGAATGATTCCAATATACTGACTTGGCTGCTAGAGGGGTTCGGACGCAATCGTTGTGGGTTCAAGCACGTCTACTGGCGCAGTAGTACACAGCGCGGCGATTTTTGGTCGCGTATCGATCTGAGCCAGGGCTTGGCACGCTCTGGAAAGACGGGCGATGAAGCGGCCATTGGGAACGAGCTGGTGCAAGTTTTCCCAGTGCAAACATTCCTCAGTCGTTTCCACAGTGGAAACGCGGATTGCGTCGTGCGGATTGTTCCTCAGTTGGTCCAACAGCAGCAAGTAGAACTGCGCGGTGCGATTCGCGCTTCCTTGCAGAAGTTCGTCCCCATGGTCGAGGTCACCGGTAAAAAGAAGCTTCTATTACTAGTGAACTACCACGAAGACGCCCGTGAAACCATCGATTGGCTCCAAAAGGAAGGTTTTGCGCAGTTAGCTGATAAACTCGGCTATGAAGAAGTTACCGGCCAGTTCGCGGAATACTCTTTCCTTATCAAAAGCGACAAGTAGCTCAATGATCATACACTATGGTGGGTTGTGGATGAGGCGAGCGAATCCGCTTGACTGGGTGGTCGTCAGGGACTCGTCACCTCGTCCATTACAGCCAAAGCTAAAATCTAGAATGGATGAAGCACAAGTAACCACTTCGAACTTACAAACTATCTATAGAACCAGAAGTGACTGAACAACAAGAAGAACCTCAGAGCCACGAACCCTGCCGGCCAGCCTGCCCTGTTTGTGGCGGATCGTTGATTGAGATCCGCGCTAAACTTCAATGCTCCCGCTGCCACACCATTTGCGAAACTTGCTGTGAAGGTGGCCGCGGGTAGTCAGCCTACTTGTCGCGCTACGATGCTTGCAGCAGCGACAAAGGCCGAACAACCTTCTCCGAACTCGGCGACTGAAGCTGGTTCTGGTTCAACTCGCCACGCAGAATCTTTACGTCCGCTGGGGCAACGAGACCGAGAGTAATCCGGTTGCCTTGGATTCGCACGACTTCCACAGTGATGTTGCCGTCAATAACCAGCTTCTCACCAACTTTGCGACTTAGAACTAGCATTTTGATTCTTCCTTGAGTTCGATGTTTTGCGGCGAAGTTTCGTAGTTGGTTTGCCGCGCCCCAACACAAGTACTATCAGCCAGGGCCGTGACACCTTTGGTCACAGCCAATACGAAACTCGCGAAAATTCCGAAATACTGTGCGTTCTTGGGACTCCGATGCGGTGTTCCGACTGGTTTTATCCGGACTGGCCAAATCAAATGGAGAAGGACAGTCGCTGCGGATCAACATGTCGTTGTCGAGCTGCAGCACATGGGCGGAGCCAAACCGTTTGGCAACATCGCCGCAGACAAACATTTTTTGCCAGAATGGATGGCAAGGTTGCAGCGAACGTCGCATCCAATGCACTTCGGCATTCCAACGCAATGCGGCCGCTTCGACGCTTTCTCGCACGGAAGCGATCGAGCGGCGGGGTGGCAAATCGAGAATGGCTGCGACACGCTTCATTTCCACATCACCTTTCGTAAGCCATACTTTTGTTTGCCCACTCGAAGAAACTCCGGACGCCCACGAACATATCCAGGCGGATCGACGTGTTCGTGTTTGAAGGCGTGATCGGTTGCGACTCCGACCTTGACGCCGGCCAACTTGCAACGCCAGAAGAAGTCCCAGTGTTCTTCCATCTTTAGCGCCTCGTCCCAGCGGATCGCTTGCAGAATGTCGCGATATGATGCAAAACAGTTGCCAACGTAGTCGCAGCGAGCGATACCGTCGTGGCGACTAAGTTCAGCGAACCGAATACGCAATACGCGATCGTCGATACTCAGTTGGGCTTACTGGTATCTACGATTGGAAGTAGGTACAATGAGTTTGAAAGTAGTGACTAACCAGGAGAATTGGAAGTGAGCAGCGAAAACGACCTATTAACGAGCCTTGATGTGGATGAGTTAGAAGCGCTCGCCGACGTTAAGCTTGGTCCGTCGTCCCAGGCGAGGCTTGATGAGTTGCTTGCCGTCAACACCCAAGGCCAAATTTCTGGCGACGAGTCGAAAGAGCTTGACCAATTGCTCGCCAAGATTGACCAACTAACCATTTTGAAAACTCGCGCACGTTACACTCTGAAACAACAAGCCGAAGCAACGCAGAAGTGAGTGTCTATGTTCCCGTTGAACTACGGAAACAAATCCGCTTGCAATTCGCTGACCGATGCGCGTACTGTCAAACGGCGGAACACTTGACGCCGGTCATGTTCGAGATTGAGCATATTGCGCCGTCGTCGCAGGGCGGCGCGACTGTATTGGGAAACCTGTGTCTCGCCTGCCCCACTTGCAACCGACTCAAGTCAGATCGAATGCTAGCGGCGGTCGCGTCCTCCGAGCAACAATCTCGTTTGTTTCATCCGCAGCGTGATGACTGGGCGGAACATTTTTGCTGGAACGATGACGCAACGGAATTGATCGGGTTAACCGACGTAGGCAATGCAACGATCAGCCTTCTGCGAATCAATCGTCCACAATACGTTCGGGTCCGTAGGATGTGGGTTGCGATGAATGAGCACCCGCCAGATTGAATATGCCTCAGCAATGCACCAACAAATGAGTTCAGCGAACCGAATATGCATCACGCGATCGCCGATGCTCAACAATCGTGGCCTTCCTTCTTGTTGCTGATGGCCGCCAACAGATCGAGGTCGCTATAGCGGTCGAGCTTTTCAACTAGCTCCGACAAACGAGTGTGCTCGGTGACTAATTGATCGTCGTCGGTGAAGACCACAATCGGCGAATCACCAGCGTCCAGAAGACGATTGCGACCGGCGGAAAGTCCGATGTCGTAGTCGGTCTCAATCAGTCGACCGACCATACTGGCTTCGTGCGGACAGTGCTTGGAGAATCGCAGTTCGGGCTGACCATCGTCGAGCACATGGATCCGCGGCCGATTCTCACAGCGTTCATAGATCGAAAGAACCGCCAATGTTTAGTGTGTTGATAACGGTTTCAACTATTGCAGGGCCGCTTGCAGCGTGTACTAATGCTATAGTACACTAGATCGAGAGTTTGGTTTCATTCGATCTTCACGCAATTCTGGGTTGGGAGAACGCTCATGTCAAAAGTCTGCATTTTGATGTTCCTTGTCTGGCTGTCTTTTAATTACGACGTGATTCAGAGAACGTCGCATGGCCAAGATGTTCCGCGAAAAGAGCCCCTCCCTTTGAGAGTTGGTGATGATGCTCCGACTATTGATGTTGAGTTTTGGTTTCATGATGGCAAAGTCGAAAAGTTATCGCTAGAACACTTTGAGCAGGGTATTGTTTACGTAATAGAATTCTGGGCTACCTGGTGCCCGCCATGTGTCGCAGCGATGCCTAACATGTCAAAACTGCAAGAGCATTTTCCTCAAAATAGTGTCCGATTGATTAGTGTGAGTAACGAGCCCAGGGAGACGGTAGAAAAGTTTCTAAAAAGCTCAGTTTCTGGAAATCAGGGACAAACGTTTTTAGACTTTAAGGGTAAGTACCAGCTCACAAGTGATCCCGATCAAAGTGTTTACAACGACTACATGGCTGCCAGTGGCAATATTTTGCTGCCAACCGTTTTCATCGTTGGAAAACAAGGTCAGATAGAATGGATTGGAAATCATGGGCAGCTCAGGAAGACGGTAGACGAGGTAGTGCAAGGCACTTGGGATCGAGAGGAGTTTGCAAAGAATTTCAACAACAAGCAGGAAGTGATGTTGGCAATTCGGCGTATGTCAGTCTTCCGACAAAGTCACGCGGATGATCCAGATTTTGTTTTACGAGCGTTGGAAAACGAAATCGCTAGCCTCAGCGGAATTAATGAACCGCAGGTTCAGATCCTGACCGCATTTCGAATTCAGGTGCTCGCAACGTGCGGTCGCTATCCTGAGGTGGAGAGCGCAATAAGAGAGGGGTTCGCAGCAGCAGGCAGCAATGTCGAGTCTGTAGGTATACTAGCATCAATATTACCTCAACTACCAGAGAACACAGAACTAGATCGTCGGTCTCTCGCAGAATTGGCAGTAACTCAAATCCAGAATTCAACATCTACGGCCGAGCAAGATCAAGCGATGAGTGAACTGGGAATTTCTCCGGAGTCAGCGTCAAAATTGTTGCAGGCGCGTGTATACGCCTGGGCTGGGCTTGCCGATGAAGCGGAAGTGGCGGCAAAGTCTGCGATTAAACTGGCTGCTGGAACTTCCATGGAATCAGCTGTTCAAACGACGCTTGATGAGATTCGGAGAATGCAGGATAAGAACCGTGTCGATCCGTGATACATTGCCAAGGCGATTGGCTGCCAGTTGACGCCGTTGAATCGCAATTCACGCGCGGTGCCACAGGATTTTGATTTGAGTCGTTGCAGTGGTTTGCATAGCAGCGTGTGTTTGGGTGAATCGAGCAACCAGGAATGATGGCCATCAAAGGTTACTCCTAGAAACTGCGGTTGGTTGGGATCAATCGGGCCACGGATGGGCTGGGTGCCATAGTGGCGAACGGTGACGAACACGATCGCCCGAGCTGGCCCACTAGCGGGTTCGATCGTGCCTGACTCGTCGAACGTATAGATCTCGCACGCGGCGGACCCGGTTTGCGCACCGTAGCGAGCCGGTATGCCGTTTGTCGGAACGCGAATCAGGAAAGATGAGCGGTGAGCGCTGGAGAGTCGCACAACTGCCCATTTCAGTCCCGTTCCTGGTTCTTTCCACAGGATCTGTGCCGAGCCGGCGGGATGGCTGGTTAGTGAACTGGAGTCTCCTTCCTGAATGTCTGCATGGCTGTGCCAATCTTCCAGGACGTTGATTCGCGCCGGGCAAACGCCGCTGAGCCAAGCCTTGCCGATTCGTCCACCTGCCAGTGGTTCAAGCAGCACGACAAAACGGCCGCGATGCTGAGCAGTTGGAGTAACAGCGTTTAGGGCGACATGGTTCTTGAATTCACGTTGGTTCTCTTGCGGATCGATGGCGGGTGAATCGATTCCGAGTACTGCAAAGCGATCGAGCGACTGGCCCGATTGATTGCGTACCTTGACAATGTCTCCCTGGCGGAACAAACCATCGGTTGGCGCGGATTGATCGTGTTGCTGCTCAACGTGCGAGCGGGCCGCGTCGACCATAGCGTTCCAAGTCGCGGCGGGAATCTCCAGCGGGCGACCTGCGGCTGTCTTCTTGAACTTGTCGCCGCTCATCGGTGATTACCCCGACAATCCGAGCAACGCAAAGTCGCCGTACGGGTAGACTTGTTCAACGTATGCGGAGATTGGTCGTTTGATCAGCGTGCGCGCGTTGGTGTCTTCGTCTTCGGTAAAGCGAACCCACAGGTAATGCCAGCCCTCTTTGTCGATGCCTGCGATCGTGCCAAGGTTCAGGTCCGCCACATTGGGACTTCCGGCAAATCGGAAAGTGAATTGAGCTTCTTCTTAGAGTGTTGCGTGGCATTGGAACTCAACATGGCGTACAAAGGAGTGAATTCCTATGAGAGGCTTGGGCCATGAACAAAACGATACGTGCAATTTATGAGGGTGGAGTCTTCCATCCGCTCGATGTAGTTGAGCTAGAAGATAAATCCGAGGTTCTCGTCACTGTGGAGTCACCAGAGACAAATGATAGCAAGTCAGTTTCTACTGATGATCCGCTCGCAGGTATATCGTTTTCAAGCGGCATCGGCGATTTATCGCAACAGTTTGACGACTATCGATTCGGCCAAAAGCAATGAGTCCGCTCTTTCTGGATACATCGGGCTTGATTGCACTCACTAACACTGATGACCATTGGCATACCTGCACCGATATAGCAGACTCTATGGATCTCGATTCTTGGCATCGGAGTGGTTCTTGTCCCGGAAGCACAGACAAAGTCCACTACGTCTTGATAGCGTGGTTGTGAAGGGTCAAGGTGAGGATCGATAAGCGCCTGTCCTCTGCGGAGCCGACGGGTCGAAAAATGCGAGTTGTCGGTGTTCCGTCTCTCGGTGGTTGCAACGCCCGGAGGAGTTTTGCCTGAAGCGATAGGTCGCATTCCCCAACCTCGTCAAGAAAAATTGTCCCACCATCCGCCTGTTCAAGCAAACCACGATGCGCAGAAGTTGCTCCCGTAAATGCCCCTTTGACATGACCAAACAGCTCGGATTCGATCAACTCCCTCGAAATCGCAGCACAGTTGAGCGACAACATACGGTGTTGGCGTCGTGCGCTCGCCAAATGTATTGCATCCGCGAATAATTCTTTGCCAGTGCCCGTTTCGCCAAGTAGCAAGACCGAGACTTCATGTATAGCAGCCCGCTTTGCCCGTCCCACTGCGGCCCGAAGTGCGGGACTGTCGCCTATAATCGCTTCGAATCCACTGACGGCTTGCGGGCTTTCACACTGCAGATGCTGCCACCATCGATCCGGCTCTCGTAGTATTTTGGGAAGCACATCCACCGTAATGTCAAACGGTATTTCGCTGATCCAGGTTTGACCACCGTACGTCTGGTACAGCGTCGCAGGAAACTCGCTCTTTCCTAGCAAGACCCAAATGGCCGCCATCGACGGAGTGCCAGGGCTCAGGTGAAAGCACAGTTCATCGTTTCCCTTGACGCTGAGCAATTGCAGGATAGGGCGTACGGTCTTCAGTATCTCGCCATGACCAGCGGGATTGGAAAGTGAAACTCCATGAATTGTTGCTTGCTCACCAGTCCATTGTAAAAACTGATCCGCATCGACCAAATTGTTGTCGCAGAGGAAATGAATTTCGTCGAATCGCTCTTCTGCGAGTAGGGTTCGGATCGGTCCAAAGCTAGCTGCCTCAGTTTGGCTTGACTGAAACGCTTTGATGTCGGCGTTTCCGATCCACGATATTAAAGTTCGCATGGGCATCGACGGAATGCAATCAAGATAGCAAGTGTTTTGGAGACGCTATCTTAACGTCCGCCGCTTCATCGCTCTACATGTTTGGACCTGTTGGGGTGTGACATTCCCTAAAGTCAAATGAGTGGGCGAGCTAGAGTTGTGGAGATTTGTCGACTGGTAAGGTAGAATGGGTGGAGTTCACCTACCAATATCCGCCCCAGGGGAGTAACCGTGAATAGCGTAACCGTTTCAGAGGCGCAGGCTCGATTGCCTGATTTATTGCAGCAATTGAGCCCTGGCGAAGAAGTGTTGATTGTGCAAGCTGGAGAAACTGTTGGGAAACTGACTCGACAGTCACAACGGGCAATTCCATGCAAAGCCGGAAGTGCGCGGGATACCAAGCATTGGATGGCGGCTGATTTTGATGCACCTCTCGACGATTTCGCAGAGTACATGGAATGAACCTGCTCCTGGATACTCACGCTCTACTCTGGTTCGTATGGGACGATACCAAGTTAAGCCAAGGGGCGAAGGAAGCTATTGAGGACACTGCAAATTTGAAGTTTGTGAGCATTGCAACGTGCTGGGAAATCTCGATCAAGTGCGGCTTGAAAAAGCTAAGTCTCGGCGAACCGGCGGCTACTTTCCTGTCTCGAGAATTATCGAAGAACGGATTTCAACTTCTCGGTATCACTTTAGCGCATGCGACTGCCATTGAACAACTTCCGCTTCACCACCGTGATCCATTCGATCGCATGCTCATCGCACAGGCCCAGTTAAATTCCTTCACGTTGGTCAGTTGCGATCAGACGCTTGATCAATATGGAATCACTCGCAAATGGTAACTGCGATCGCTGGGAGCATCCTCTACCCAGTGCCAGAAGCCGCTGAGAAAATCGGCGGCTAGCCAGCAAGTGAGCATGTAACCTAAGAAAGCAAACATGTTCATTTCCAAAAGCGACCAATGAAAAAGCCAACTAGTCCACAGGCGGAGGCGACGACCACTGTGATAATCACTCGGCGAAACCACTCGAGCCCGCGCCCGAGTGGGCCTGGACCGCGATCACGGTCGCGATTGAGCACGCCGTTCTCAGTGTCGTCTGGTTTGGGACGGCGTCGATCTCGCAAGCCTTCCTCGGTGATCGAGTCGAGGATGGCGGGATCGACTTGGCTTTCGGTGGTCTCGCTGCTTGCTTCTGCGGGGAGTGGCTGTGCGAGCGGTTCGCCAGCGGTTGTGGCGGGAACTTGGCAAACTGCGAGAAGCTCTTCGCGTTCGGACTTGGGAACGTTTGCTACCTCGCGAACGCCTAGTGGTAGCTTTTCGAGTGCGGTTGGCAATCGTCCGCGCATGGCGTTGAGTAGAAACGGCGTCGATTGCCCCAGTCCTTCGCCCCCTCCGCCCCAAGTGAGCAGGCCCACGATGCGCGGCCTGTCTGTGGTGTGATCCATCACACTCGAACCACTGCGACCGCCAATGGCCTCTGGCTTCCAAGTGAGCACTTGTCCTTCGCTGCGGATCAGTGCGAGTACTTGCAGACTGGGCCATTCACAGCGAGGGCTACGCCATCGCGAGATACCACGAATGCATCTGACGTGTGCAACAGTATGCAGATGATTGCCGCTTTCATCGGCACAGTCCCTAAAATTGAAACCGTGGTTCTCCGGAGATCCGATTCGCATAAGCAGTTTAAGAATCAATTTGTTTGACAAGTACTGTTCAAGTGCAAGGTTTTACAATTGCTGTCCCCGAGCGCTAGCCAACCAAAACTATCCAGCGAGACTCGAGAATGTCGCTCATCACCTGCCCTGAATGCTGCAAACCGATTAGTGAATATGCACAACTCTGTCCAAAATGTGGAGTTGCGATCACCCGGTCGATCGCAAAAATGCAAAAACAAAAAGCCGATAGGGCAGCGGCAATTGGATTTTTTGGCTTCGCTGGCTTCGTAGCCTTTTTGGGCGTGTGTTGGATAGCGGGAACAGCTCGTGAATCTCTAACCCGGGAGCGCCCTAGCAGTGTACAGTCAGTCTCCGACGTGCAGAGCAAGGGTCAGACTAAATATGTGTCCCGTCGGGCTGAAACTACAGGTTACAAATTAGCTACCATTGACAATGGAAGTCGAGTCGATGCCGACGACTGGCGTGTTTCTCGGTTCGATTCGCTAGTGGGTCGAATAGCCAATGTGACAGGCGATTCGCACGAGCGAATCGGTGATCTCTGCGTGGCAGCACATGAAATGTTGTCACGTCGGGGATACGAAACTACGTTACTCGCAGTGATGGAAAAAGCTGACTATCTATTCGAACCAAGGCTTAAGATTTCCGCTCGCGAAATTTTCGCGTTGATTGTTACTCTTTGGGACAAGTGAAGTTTCTCACGTTGGAGCTCTCCATGTGCGATTCAGCTGGCAGCTAGGGGCACTAGTGCTCAACGAAGTGTGCGGCCATTTATGAAGATTGTAATTCATCGCGTACTGAATGGCGGTTAGTCCAACGCGAGCCTCTGTTTCGGCGTCAGCACCGAGTGTGACGAAAATAACTTCGCCCAGCGTCGATTTGCGAGCGATGTAGACAGGGCCGGTGAACTCGCGTCCGTTGGCTTTGGCGGCCAAACTCAATTTCCCACTGCCGCGCGCCATTGCTAGAGCGAATAAGCCGCCATGTACGACCGCTTGTTCGATCATCGAGTTGACCTTCAAATGATCGGGTGACCAATTGAGGTGGAAGGTCAAAGGGAAATAGTTTTCGCAGAAGAATTGAAAGTCGCGTGACGCTCGATCTTTGCGATCTGGATTCTCAACGGCGGTGAGCGATCCGATGTCTCGCCCGGCCAGCGCTAGTGCCGCATTGCGAGCGCGAGCCGCTTCTTTCATACGCTCGTAGGGATCTACATCCGACTGTGGCTTCGGCGTGTGACGCACTTGGTGCAGCCATGCGCAGTAGCGAAGCAGGTCGACGTGCTGGCCATCGCCAATGCGATGGCCAGCGCGTTGTCGATGGCGGTAGAGTTGTCGCTCGCTGATCACTTCGCCGAGCGACGTTGAATTGAGAAGCCGGCATAGTTCGCTGGGTTTTAGTTTTCGGGGGTCTATTGGCATTTAAGTGACCTTTCCCCGTTTAGGCGTAGGTAGGTACAATGACAGTGAAACAGCCAACCGGTTTTTGTAAGGGAAAGAGTATGGCTAGCGTTGAAGAACGACTTGCGAAGCTCGAACAGGAAATCGCAGATTTGAAAGCTCAAGCGGCGAGTCGGCCCCCCAAACGTGGTTGGCTGAAGAACGTTGAAGGGTCTTTCAAGGATGATCCCGATTTTCTTGAGATCGTGAAACTCGGAAAAGAAGCCCGTGACGCAGAGAGAGAACGGGATTAGTTTCAATGTATCTTTTGGACACAAATCACGTTGTTTGCTGGCAGTACGGGAACAGTCCCGAGTTTGGCTACTTAAAGAAACGGCTTGAGCAGGTAGCTGAGCGAGTTCCTCTTGGTTGAAGCCGAGCACGCCAAGATCGTAACCGACGTTGCCTAGCTCCTGCAATTCGATAGGCAGCAAGTCGAAGTCCCACTCAGACAATTCTGCCGTTTTGTTGTCAGCGATCCGATACGCGCGAACCGCTTCGGGTTCGAGATCGCGTGCGATGTGTACCGGCACTTTTTCAAGGCCCAGTAGTTCGGCGGCTTTCCACCGAGTATGGCCGACGATTATTACACCCTCGGCATCGACCACGACTGCCTGGCGGAAACCGTAAGTTTCTAACGACTTGGCAACGGCAGCCACAGCATCGTCGTTGATGCGTGGATTCTTCTCGTAAGGCTTAATTTGATCAAGTGACCACATTTCGACCTGCATGGCAGCGTCCTTTTTCCAAAGTGAAGTAGTGGAAAAGGGTTCGGTCGTTTGGTGGTTAGTTTGATGTTTAGGTGGTTGGGTGTTACGCTCCTCCGACTTGAGTGTTTCGACTAGTCCTCATAGAAGGCCGCATGGTGAGAGAGTCAGTCAAGAAACTGCTCCGGGTTGTCGCCAACTTGAACATCGAAACAGAAAACCTCACTGTCGTCCAGCTTTGTCTGGAAACAACCCGACTCGCTATACGCCGCGAGTTGCTCGAGTTCTTGTTCTTCAAAGTTCGCACGCTATCAAGCATGCGAATCCTTTTCATTTGGGTCAGTCACTTCGCTATCGAACTCGGGCGAGAATGGGTCAAGCTCAACGACTTTGCCATCCCGCCAAACAACGATTGAGGTGTTGTATCGACGTGCTCGCAAGAGCACGTCGATGGCCGCTAGTTCCATCGCCGCATTCGCTTGTTTCACAATTTCAGGCGTGTCGTCGCGAATCATGACAGGAACTCCGGGGAAAGTTGTTTCAGTTCAGCAAAACAGGCATCATCGTAGACCCGCCAATTGCCGTCCTGTTGGCCGACAATGATTTCAGCGGGTCGGCTGGACCCATTGTAGACAAACCATTCATCGAGCAATGGCATGTACAACGATGAGAGGTTTTTGATTCCGAGGTCATACCGACGCCGGATCGTCGGCTCGGGAATGTTGTGGCCCCCCTCACTAACGCGGGCCGCAACACGAGCGATGGCTTGGTCGACAGAGGGAAGCCAGATGAAAAACATGGACACTCGATACGGTAAACTAAGCTGAATTGAGTGATCAGACATGTTCTAGCGGAACTTTATTGTTTGGCGTGGCTAGTGTAAAATGGGAGCTGCGTTCGGCTCAGGCACTTAAGGAGACGTTTTATGTCAACAACCGAACTTCCCCCAGAAATCCTTGCGTTGTCGATTCCTGATCGCATCGAGTTGGCTTTTAAGATTTGGGACAGTGTTGGCGATGAGGCTGCCACTGAACTAAGTGACGAGCATCGCCGCATTCTTGATGAACGCTTGTCGGAGCATTTGGCGAACCCTGAAGAAGGCGAATCCTGGGCGTCTGTGAAAGCCGAGCTCTGGAAAAACCGATGACCTTCAATGTCGTTATCAAGCCGAAAGCGAAATGGACGAATTAACTGAGTTACCATAAATTGTCGTATATGACGGACGCGAGCGGCCTTTGATTTAACTGGGGCGCCCTCCATGGAATCAGGCACACTTGCGAGTAAAGGCATGACAGCGCATCGGGACTGGAACGAAAGTTACCGTGAAGGGAATTTACCTTGGGATACAGGAAAGCCTTCCTCGGAATTGCAACGCGTTGTGAGTCGCAAGGCTATTCGGCCATGTCGCGCACTTGAGCTAGGTTGCGGTACCGGAACAAATAGCGTCTGGTTGGCTCAGCAGGGATTTGATGTCACTGGCGTCGACGTAGCGCCTTTAGCCATCGAGCAGGCGGAAAATCGAGCTCAGACTGCCAGTTTCCAAGTGCAGTACATCGTCAGCGATTTGTTTCAGTTGTCCAAGGTTGGGGAGCCCTGCGAGTTCTTTTTTGATCGCGGTTGCTACCATACCATACGTCGAAAAACGCCGGACGGTTACGCTCGAACCGTAGCGCGGCATCTCGCTGTTGGAGCGCGTGGTTTGATCCTGGCAGGAAACGCGAGGGAGCCACATGAACCTGGTCCGCCGGCGGTGACGGAAGAGCAGATCCGTAACGAACTTGGCGTGGCGTTTGAAATCGTCGAGCTAAACGAATTCCGTTTTGACGAAGCTCCGGGCATTCCAGCGAGTTTTCTGGGTTGGTCTTGCCTAGTCCAGAAACGCTGATCGTCGGGCTTGTTTACTTCAACAATCGCCGCATCGCCGATGCGACTCCCAAGGTGACTTCTGTCATGCGGGAGTAATCCAGCGTGTCTGGCGTGTCCGATTCTTGGTGATAATTGGGATTTCGCAGGAAGCTCGTATCGGTCAGCATAAGCGCCCGGTAGCCTTGATCCCAAAAGGAACTGTTATCGCTGAGACGTATTTCGTTGATCTTCTCGGGAAGACAAATGGAGAACAACGGCATGCGCCGTGCGCCACGTTTGAAGCCGCGCCGAAACTGCCAGCATAGCTTCCACGACGGCATATTCCCCACTGCAGCCAGAAAGTTCGCTCGCTTCGGAAAGAATCGCCGCAACCAGACAGGGATCGCAGGCGGGATGGCTTGCGAACCTTTGGCCGAGCTGTAGTAGCCCACCATCTCCAGACATAACATGCCAACGATCTTATCGCCGCGAAGTCGCGACTGCCGGGCGTGATGCTGGCTGCCCATCGCGTCGAGGTTGAAGTAGGGTGGCTCTTCACAAGCGAACGCCACGTAGCGAACTGTGCGTTTGCCAATGTGTTCACGCAGAAGACGGCTGGCTTCGATTAGAACCGCGACCGCCGATGCGTTGTCATCCGCACCTGGTGTTGTAGGGACGGTATCGTAGTGCGCACCCAACAACACAATTTCATCCGCTCGGTGGCTGCCGGCTCGCTCGACAATTAGGTTGGTCGCTTCATCGCCGAGCGCATCATAAGCCTCGCGCTGGATCGAATAGCCCATCTCGGACCACTGGCCTTCAATGTACCCAATCGTCGCCTGGATGGTCTTCGGCTTTCTCAGCGTGCGAGGGCCGATCAGTCCCGCTAGGCGATCGACATGCAGGCGCTGGTTGGCTTCAATTTGGTCGCGATCGGTATTTATTCTGCGTTCCTTTTTGGGAATTGTCAGTCTCCAACTTTAACTTCAAAACGCACGAACAACTACTCGAAGCGAATAAATTCGGTGGGCACTTCATTGGTCAACCAAACACCGTTGGCCGACAGAAAGAAATTGTGGCCCGAGTGTTCCATTTTACCGGCTTCGATGATCAAGACGATCGGTTTACCGCGTCGCTGAGCGACTTTGACTGCGGTGGATTCGTCGGCCGATTCGCCGTATCGATTCCACATCATGCAATCCACACCAGCCGTCTCATGCGAAACCAAATCGGTGATCCAAAACGAACCTCCCGGTGCGAGCAATCGATAGACCTTGTCGAATGCCGCCAGCCAGTCAGCATCGTCTCGTAAATGGTGCAGAACCGCAGCCGCCAAGACAACGTCGAACGATCCCTCCGGCAGATCGATTGTACGGAAATCTGATTGCCACACCCGAATCTTATTCGCGCCGGCTTCACGGACACGTAGCTCGGCGCGCTCTAGCATCGGAACGCACAAGTCAAGCAGATCGGAATCAAAGTCTCGACCGTAGACTTGGCGAAGTCGGAGCGTGTTGTTTCCCGCTCCACAGCCTATGTCGAGAATACGGCGAATCTCCGGTGTAGACGCAACGGCGGCATGAGTAATTAGCTCCATCGCCAACGGTGCGTCGATTGTCGCTGACTGGCCAGTTTCTAGATTGCTAAAGCGTTCGACATCGTTGTCAAATCGCTGACGGATTTCTTCGATGGTCGACTTTTCTTCCAGTCGCGATGGTTCTATCATAATCTCGGTGTATTTCCTTGTGTGGCATCCTTACTTTCCCTCTTTATCGATACATTTCACCGAACTCAGCAGTGACACGTCCGATCCGTGTTGGGTTCACCCATGCCAAGATTCCGTGAAGGCGCTGTTCGTCAAATTGCGGTCACCATGAATTGGGAAATGCAACGTCGATCATGGAAGCGTCTTGTCAAACGAACTAGGAAAAGCCGGCCAGAATAGCTGGTTCACGCGCGATGCGAGAGAGCCAAAAATCACACGGCGTTTAAGTCCATAGTTGTAGCGTGAATGACTCGGGCTAGATCCATTTCACGTGGTGTGGAAAGGACTGGGACCTTCGCCTCAATGACGATCTCAGCGGTTCGCAATACGCTTGTGTTTCAATGTAGAATGCTCAGATCGTTCCGATTCATTTACAAAACTGGAGTGAAAGTCGTGAAAATCAGTGGTTTGGTGCGCGAAATTTTGCATGTCGGTTTTTGGCTTTGTGGAGTTTTATTCTTGAGCGGGATTGTTGAAGCTGCGGACCATCCAGCATTTCAACCGGTTAAAGAACTGTTTGCCGCAATGTCCAAACACGATGGCAAGGCGATGCAGGAGACTGCAACAGAGGACTTCCAATTACTTGAGCATGGCGAAGACTGGACGATGCAGAAACTCGTCGATGCGGTCCAGCCCAAGGGCAAACCGTATGAGCGGAAGAACTTCTTCAGTCAGATTCGAGCTCGACAGAAAGGCGACGTGGCCTGGGTGAGCTACTGGAACAAGGCTGAGATTCGTGGTGAGAGCGGGCTGCGGACCGTCGTTTGGCTTGAAAGTGCAGTGATGGTCAGAGAGGATGAACGCTGGAAAGTCCAACTGTTGCATTCGACTCGTTTGGAATCAGACAAATACCCGAAAAATATTGAATGGGTGCAGTTTGAAGCGACTCCATAACCTCCCTTCATATGTCGCCGACTTTCGATTCCGATCATAGTCGCCCTGCCGAGCCATACACGACGCTGCCAGGCGTTCTATTGTCAATCGATTTTCATGGACCGCAGCCTGGCTCTGTCAAAGAAGGGTGTCAGATACCCGTTTCTTGTTCAGTGACTTTCTTCGGGCATCCACTTGGGAAGAATCCGAACCGGGGTCACACCACGTTTGTGACGACTGCCCCCTACGATTCGGATAAAACCGATCCCTCTGCAAGAGCGCTTTGTCCCCTGAATTCCTACGCGAGAGCCACTAGGCAAGGCAAAGACCCAATCGAGCAGATGATTGTTTTCGACCGAAGTGATCAGGACAATACCCGTCGGCTGTTCCAGCAAACCACTTCAGCCCAAAAAGCCATTAAAAGATTAGGCTCAATCGCAGCGAGTAGCCATCCAAGCGTGGACCTTGATCGGCTGAGCGACAAGGAGATGCGGTTGGCCAGTCAATCCGATACCCCGGGGGTTACACATTGTACTCTGCCGCACTTCCCAACTTGCTGGCGATAACCTCGGCCTTCTGTGTTTACTCCGAACAGTTCAGTTTCGCTGATGTTCTGAAAGGCTCCTCCGGTAGGACTCGAAGGTAGAAAAACCACATTTATGTAACGCTGATTTTACCTTGGATTCATGTTGTAAGTCATTAATTGACAGTGACTTACGGTTTAAGCATAGTTGGTAAAGCATTGGCGTTCAATGGGGCTAACATTGCCAACATGGCCACGTTTTTGCCACGTGTTATTGAGACTGAAAGACGCTTATTGAGACTGGAATGGCGGCTCATAGCGTCCTACTAATAATCAATCCATCCAGGCGCAATGCGGTGCAATAGTCCTCTCACTCCAATCCGGTCCGACCAGTGTTTCAAGTAGTTCCAATCGATCTCATCTGTAGACACCGCCAAGAGACCGGTAGCATCAGAAAGTTGTCGGTCGCTGCGGCTACCTGCGAACGCGCCCTCTTTGACAAAGGACACCGACGAAAAGCCATGATGACAAGAGATATCCAGTGGCGCGTTAGCGCCAGATTTGCGGTGCCGCTATCGAAAAATATGGCTCTATGGAAGAATGTGTGGGTGGATTCGCAGGGGGATTTAGGTTTTCTGAGGCATGGGAGGATAAAAACAATTCCTAAAGAATGCCCTGCCGCATGGTGACACACGGCAGAGCTGGCGGATTGTTTCCACC
>JBGSJT010000054.1:0-108683 GCA_041741715.1 Pirellulaceae bacterium
AGTCCCTGGCATCCACCCAATCAGACGGACTCGTAACCTCGTCCACTACCCTAAAAATAAATCTTGACAGACCACTAGTCCAACGAACTAACGTTCGATCATGATCGGTTCCTGTTGCATCATTCCCAATTCAATCTGTGCCAACTCGTAAAGCAGCGTCGGTACACCCTTGAGACATTCGATTTGCTCAAGTGTCAACACTTTGGCTAATTTCTCTTTGGGGATATCAGGCATAAAATTTTGGTTCTGAAAATAGACTTGCCAATACAGATCCTTCTTGAGCCAAGTGGCCAACTCTGTTTCCAATAGCTGTCGCTGCTCGTTAGACAGAAATACGCGTGCGTCGAGGGCGGCGATCAATACCCGAACCAGCGACTCGTTGCGAAATTTATCGCGAGCCTCGCGCTCAGTGTGAAAGGCTATTCGCTGTTCGTCGGTTAGCGCGGCGTCGATATGTTTGTCGACCATGTCCTTCACGCGTTCGATGTCTAGTTGCGTTTGTTCGCGTCCTGGAGCAACCCGCCGCGCCGCGCCCCCTTGTAAAAATCTAGCGATCCCAGTCGCAACATTTTTCGCAGGAGAATCAACGGCCTCGCGCATCTTTTTAGCGATCCACCCATCATTCATCTGGGCCAGCTGCTTTTCTTCCGCCCCTGTTAGCTCACAAACGCGACAGGCGAAGGCTGTGTTGACGCGCACATAGGAACGCAACAATAACAGCTGCGGAGCATTGACGCCCATTTCGGCCAAGGCCAAATCGGCCATTCGCTGCTCGATTCGTTGCTCAATCTCATTCTCTTCGACTGCTTTCGCCTCCCCAGGCGTAGCAAGGTTCGCTTGACCGTGAAGGGGGTTCGTGGTCCAAGCGAATGAGGCCATAAAGAAGACTAGAATTGCCAACGCTCGCAGGTGTGATCTCTCGCAAGGCCTCTCGCATATAGCCTGTATTGGAGACAAGACTCCAAAAGTTTGAATGGCCTGAGGCCTGGCCATCTGCATATTTTCTCGGTGGCACTGGTATCGCCAGTGAATGTCGAAGCACTTCAGCCAACCCTGGCTTGTGACTTTCCAGGCCTTCGAAGTAACGACTTCTCGATCGACAGACACTCTGTCCAACAGACGGCATTCCTTGCTGGCAGCGAGAACACGCTTTGCAAAACTCTCATGATCTAAATGATTCACTTCGAGCCTTTCCCGCGAGTTGCGAACCACTGAAGAGCTTCATTGAACGAATTGGTGAGGTGGGGTTCATTACTTCGAGCGCTTAAGGGAATCGAGCAAGCTGCTAACACTCTCACTTCGAAAACACTGGCCTAGCCAGTGCCACCCACTCCACCCACTCCACCCACTCCACCCACTCCACCCACTCCACCCACTCCACTACTCCACTACTCCATCGCGTGTTCTACTTCTCTAATTGATTGAAATACTCGTCCAAACCTGCTCGGAATTCCTCTGGCAGGACGCGACCGGTTTCACCAGTGGCTTGGGCAACGTCGCGAGCCTCGCGACGTTCGTTCTGGTTGAGGCCACTCCCGAGCAACGCCAAGGCGGAGTCTTGAGTCGTGCCATTGCCACCGCCGCCAGGGCTCGAGCCACCACCGCCACTCGATTTGGGATTGATGCGCTTGCATTGCAGCAGCAATTCAATCGCTTCGGTCTCAGCCGCAATGGCTGGCGCTCCTGTATCGGATCCCGCCAAAATACCACCAGCCTCGGTCATGACCGCGCTCACTGCACTTAGCAGCGTAATTTCCTTGCCAAACCGATTGGCACCGTCGGGGAGAGCGTCGATGGCGGTGACGACGTCATCGGTCCTCTGGCGCAGAGCGACTTGAGTTTCACCCAAACGCTTGGCTTCGCTGTTGTGCACGTTGGCCTCGACAGCAGCGCGAGCTTGTTCGGCCACACGCGTTTCCTCGCGCAGATTAACTTCACTTTCGAGGATTTTTAAAACTTCCAAGATCAATGAAGGGGGTAGGGCGTCGGAGGTTTTGGAACCAGGGCATTGACCACTACAGGCTGGATCGACCAAGTCCTCTCCCCAACGATCCATTGTATCGGACCAGTATTCAGCCTGTGCAATCGACATCCCTTGTTCCTTGGGGATCTCTTCACCGAGCGTAACCAGAGCCTCCAAGACGTTGGATTCCTTCATGTCATCCAAAACCAATTTGAATTGATTCATACGTCGGCGTTCGAAGTAGGCCTGCATGTCGTCCATGATGTACGAAATGTTCTGGCTGCACTTCTCTTCCACGGTTGAAAGCTCGCCGAGCATCGAACGATCCTCATCGGCGATCTTGGTTGCGGCTCCAAACACGGCGTCGATGCGACTGCCGATTTTTTCGGCCACTTGATTCTGCTCGCGGGACGCGGCTTTGAGTCGTTTCACCAAGGTGGAACCTTCGAGGTTTGCTAGTATGTTGTTGAGCTCGTCAGCGATCTTTTCAAATTCCTCCAACAGTTTGGCTTGTTCTTCAACCGCCATTTGCACTGGCTCCTCCTCTTCGGCATCGTCCTGTTCTTCTTCAGGAGTTTCACCGTCAGACTTGGGAGCTGGTCCAGCCAAGGTAGTCTGCGGCAGGCTCAACTTAGTCCCGTTGTATTTCTTCTTTTTGCCTGGCCCACCTGGTTCCCCTTCATTGGGCTGCACCGACGATTCCATATCACTAATGCTAGGCATCTGCGGCGCGTCACGGGGAGCTTTCTTGTCGTCCTCTTTCGGGGGCTCTTGCGAACTACCAGCAGGGGTCGCACGAACTTGACCGGCTTGTGGAGCGGTAGGTTTGTTGCTTCCGTTGCGTGCCAGCGATTTCTGAGTTGAGGCTTTGTCGAGTAGATCAGCTACTGACGGCATACGGTTCTGCCCAATGTCGTTGAGAATCTGTAGCATCTCTGCCCAACGGTCCAAATGCCCCACGCCGATTTCTGAATTGCGTGAAGCTTGGCGCAATAGATCTTCACCGGTGTTGGACAAGGCGGAGAGTCGCCGCGCGTTGGAGTTTTCGGACGAGGCTTGGCGTCGCAATTCGTCTCGCAGTTCATCGTCGGCCAACTCCTCGGCGGACATGGCGCGGAGCCGCTTATTCCCTTCGTGCAATTGCATTTCCTTGTCGCGCACGTCGAGAGCAGCGCGATGCCACTTGCTCAATTGACTGGTGATCCAAATCGCGTGCTCTTCAGCGGTCAGAACGAACAAGAGGTGAGGTGGCGTGTAACTCCGCTCGCGGCCTGGGAAATAGTCCTCGGTCCACAAACGCACTTCGATTGGTTGTGGCGCGATACCTAAGGCGACCGCTGAGAATGTCGCAGGAACTTGCATCGAAGTGCTCAGGGGACTGCCGGAGGCCAAAATCTTTTCCCCTTCGGCTGGCTTGGCGAGCAAGCGATCGTCGAGTCCCTTCCATGAGATGCCGATGCGCTTGATACCAAAGTCGTCAGCCGCTAGGGCTTGGAAATTGATCTGTTCGCTATCGAGCACTACTGCTTGGCGTGGAAGGTCTTGCGAGAGGACCGATGGAAATTCGTCGACGGCTGGCTTCAGAGCCAAATCAAATTTCTCGCGTCCGGCCAAGCCATCGTAGTCACTCCACCAGAATTGAAAACTCTGCTCGTCCTGTCCGACTGCGATAGATGTTGAGGCAAACGTGGCTTGATTCACGGCGGCCGTTTGTTCGTTGATTTTCGCTTCGGCCAAGGGACGCGAGGCTGTAGCGGAAAGTGTCAACTGGCTCCCTTCGACCACGCTCAAGGCACCGCTGCGCACATCTTGTTCGAACGGCTCGCTACGCTCTAAATAGTCGGGTAAATTGACTTGGGCTGTAGCACTCACTAATTCAGGTCGCAACTTCGGTTCGATACGAATCACTTGCGAGTAATCGCCCACGCGTAACCGCAAGGCGACGGGGGTGGTTTGCGGTGGCAACTCGAATTGATATTGATCGTCGACGTTCACCGCTTCGATGGGTGGTAGTTTTTCGATTTGTATTTGTGCGGTCTCGGGATGCCAGCGCGTATCGTCGGTCAACGCGATATGAAACGGCGATGCTTCACCGTGTGGTACTACCAGATTGGGTGCGACCGGCTCCAAGGCCGTGAAGGTGTAACGGGGCGTGTTGCGCCACGGAGTAGAGTAGCGGGCCCAAGCATTGCTGGCGGCGGTTGGAAAGAGAATCGCCAACATGAGTGTGGCTGCGGAGGATAGACCCAGTAGCACAGTCAGACTGCGCAAGCGAGTGGGTGGAGCGGCGGCATTGAAGTCGCGACTCTTGGCCGCCTCGGCTACTTGTGAAATGGCAGCTGCACACAGCGTTCGCGAACGGGCCTGCTCAGATTCGTTCTCAGCCAATTCAATCACGCTAAGCAGTTGATCTCCCACATTCGGCTCGCGCACGCGGAGCAATCTCGCAAGTTGATCGAGTCGTCGGTTTTTCCACACCCAGCGATGCACGGCCCATGGAACCACCAACCACAGCGCCAGCGACGCGACGAAGATGCCCAACCGCGCTTCGCGTGGCGTGTCCAACAATCGATCGCAGATGTAGACCGTCAAGAAAGCGAGCAACAAACCAACAGCGCCGAGCGCTATAGCTTCTGCAAGCTTGCTGCTCCAGACTCGGGCGCGAAAGGACCGCAGTTGTCGCTTGAGTGAATCGGGTACGACGAGCCGCTGTGATAGCGAGCGCGAGCCGGAGTTCGTTGAATCACTCATCTGCGAGTTCTCCCTAGTGCCTATGGATACAGTGCCTATGGATACGATAGTGCGAATCCATTCAAATTAATCCAATCATTTTTCGACCGACCCAAAACGTGGTCAGCAATACTAATAGCGTAGCGGCTACCAGCGGATGACTCCATAGTTGGACGCGCCGAATTTCAGTAGGCGGCTCAGGAACTTCCTCGACTGCCTTGATAATTTGGGCAAGATCACCCCCCGAGAGGACTTGTCCACGTGTGACCCGCGCCAGCTCTTCGAGCACTTCTGGCCGCGCGGGCTTGCCGACCTGTTCGAGCGTCGCGCCTTGCACAAATAGTGTGGTTTGCAATTCAGCATCGGTTTGGGGGGAGCGCAGGGTGACCGCGTGTGGCCCAGGTTCAGCGGCCGTAAAGGAACCCGCAAAGGCTCCCCACTCAGCACCACTGCTATTCATGCGTACCGTTTCCGTTCTCCCGGATGGTGCCACTATGCGTGCGGTCACCTCACCGTGATTGAGCGGTTCGCCACTTTTCTCCATTACATTGGCGCTCAGCGCGACAGTCTGTCGAACTTGGGGTTGCTCGGGGGAATAATAGAAACGCACTCGTTCCCCCTCGGCCATATTGCGTTGATAGGCCATCCACCGCACCACTTGTCCCCAAAAACGATAGTGGTACAGATCCTCGACACCCCGCCGCCAGCGCCACGCTCCATCGGTCCCCATGAAAAGAACTTTTCCAGTTCCGTAAGTTCGCGTCACCAGGAGTGGAATTCGACCATACTCATTGGACGATTCCTGATGCACGGCTAACACGTCGGTCCCTGCTTTGGCTCGAACGATCGGCGCATGCCACTGGAATCCAGGGAGGCTCTCCCAGACCTGCATGTTCTCGTCTTGAGTGTCGGCCAGTTTTGTCAGCAGACTGCGTCGTCCCAATTCAGTTAGTGCGAAGTGGCTGGGCGTTCGTGAGCCCCAACCGTTTGGCTGCGCGGTATCGAAGACGACCGGTAGCAATGGATCAAGTGGCGAATCGACCAGGGAAAGCATGTGCCCTTTGAGGCCAGGCATGAAGACTAGTCCACTGGCCTGCTGCTCCACCAGCCCCTTCAACAGTCGACATTGCTCGGCTGTCAATTGCCCTTCTTCAATCCCCACATCACCCAGGAAGACCACATCGTACTGCGCCAACTCTTCCAGCTTCTCAGGAAAAGCGGGAATGTAGTCGCGATTGCCCCCACCCACTTTGCTTAGCCCCGGATGGAACAGCAGGCAACTTACTTCTACTCCTGGATCGCGAGACAGCGCATTTCGCAAGTAGCGATACTCCCAGCGCGGCAATGATTCGATCACCAGCACTTTCAATTTCTCTTCGCGAATTGCGATCGGTGTCTCGCGGCTGTTGTTATCGCTAATCCGTTCTTCCGAATGCGGTGGAACATTTAGTGACAATGTGTAATCCCCAGTCCCTTCCGGCTTCCACAGAATCGCGTCAGACGTGCGTCCCATGGCAGCGATAAGCAGCTGATGTTTGATCACCGTACCGTCGGAGATCTTCAATTCCACAATCGCATTGTGATCGCGCGGCAATGAGCTTTCGATGGTGAAAGGCAAGCGCACATTTTTTCCGGTCACACCAAAAGTCGGCACGTCGAAGCTAAGTAGATCTAGATCGGGCAAGCGTGTTTGGCTCCCAGTCGGGATAGTAAAGATTGGAATCTGTTCCAGCCTTAGTCGCTGTGCCGCCTGCACCGGTGGCAAGCCATCATTCCAATCACCATCCGAAGCGAGTACTACAGCGCGAAGATTGGGATGTTCCTCGCGCGCTTTGGAGAGTGCATCATGCAGATTGCTCTTGGAGCCATTTTCCTCTGTAGCAAATGGCGTCAGAACAATTTCCATGCGATCCGACAATCCCTCCCAAGTACTCTCCGCCAGCAATGGTTCGATGGCGCGTCTACGTGTCAACAGCGGTGCCGAACCCGCTTCGCTCAGCCCAACATCTTGGGTCTCCATGCTCAACGAATGATCCCCCAGCACGACCACCGTCGGTTTATCTGTGGGTTTGAATTCTTGAACTGTTTCAGGCTGGTTGAGCAAAAAGACACAGGCTCCCACGATCGCAATGCGTAGTAGTTCAAGCAGACCCACTGAGCTACGAAAGCCGCTTCGGCGCCACGCAAACCAGCTTAGACCGCACACAATCGCCAGCGTCGCAATCGAAATCGCCAGCGTCAGTGTCGTCCATTGAAATCCGAAAGTTGTTTGCGACATGGGGGAGGCTAGAGGCTAGAGGCTAGAGGCTAGAGGCTGGAGGCTAGAGGCTAGAGGCCAGAGGCCAGTTGCAGAGTGTTGGAGTGGGTGGCACTGGCATGGCCAGTGATATCGAAGGAGGTGAGTCCCGGACTATAAGTGTTGCTTTAAGCGCTCGAAGTAATGAATTTGGCCAACCAGGGGATTGCTCAGGGGCGTCACGTGTCACGTGTCACGTGTCACGTGTCACGTGTCACGTGTCACTTGTCACTTGTCACTTGTCATTTGGAACCTGGAACTTGGAACTTGGAACTTAAACCTCAAACCTTAAACCTTAAACCTACGTGGCACTTGGAACTGCCGCGCGACGAGCGATGTAACGGGGCAAGCATAAAAACGCTTCCAACAATAATGAGACAATCATAACGATCAAAAATAATCGCCACACCTCGCGGACAATTCCAGATAAACTTCCGGCCTGGTCGTCGACGCGTGAAAATGGCAACCCTGCGAACAACGTTTCAACTTTTACCTGCTCCAATTGTCCGCGTTGATCCTCGGATGGAGCGCGATTGATCGCGAACAGTCGTTCGTCGGACTGATAAATTCCAGCCTGCGAACCGTACTCGGTCGACAGGGCATCGGCTGAGCCGGAGAGTTTTCGCCAGTGGTCGGTGGACTCTGACGACTCACCCGCAATGCGCTGCGTGGTGTTCCCTAACGCGGCTTGTCCACGCTCGATCGCGCGCTGTACGGCGACGAATAGGACAATTCCGCTCTCGGCCAATGTTGAAGCTTTGGGATCGGGTGAAGCGGTAAAGTAATAGACGCCACCTCGCTCCGAGGGAAGCCGAGCTAACAGTGGAGCTCCGCCAGTCAATGTAGCTAAATTCGAAAGTTCGGCTTCAGTTGAGAGCTTCGCATAGCCTGACAGTTCTAATTGACCCACCGGAAGGCCAGCACCACTATTGGTGGCGGAGAATAGATCTTGATCACCCCGCCAATTCTCTACCATGACCTTTTTATCATTCCCTACCCACGTGTCCCAAGCGACATTCATAAAGCGTTGCGGGCTACCAGTGTTCGTCCCTGCCGATAATCGAGATGGTGGGAAAAATAGGACTTGGCCACCTGAGTTGATATAGTTTTCGACGGCGGGTGTCGTGCTACTATCGGGCAACGTTGTCTGCCACATCAAGAGGGCGGTGTTGTCGAGTACTAAAGAATCGAGTTGTTCGGGGGCGAGTACTTCGACTATGGAATTGGCGGTGGTTCCATCGGCGGCCACGGAGGCGGCTATCTCCAGCGGTCGTGTCACCGCGCGATCTTCGCTGACGACGACCACGCGTCGTTGTGGTGGATCGTCAAACACGAAATAAAATTCGTTATCAGCATTGTTTTCGTCGGCAGGTAGTGAGACACGTCCCCAGCCTCTGGTCTGATTACCGGCTAATGGTACGCGATGATTGCGAATCTCGGTTTGACTACCGCTCAGTTCCACGGTGATCTCACTCCGCGCACCCTCGATTTCAATCTGCACCGGTATCGATAACTTATCATCTGCTGCTAACTTGTCGGCCGAGCGTGACAAACTGAATGAAACCAGCAGATTATTCTCCGCGATACCGGCCGCATTGAGCTGTTCACGTCGCGCTTCGGAGACGCGAATCGCTACATTCTTTGGAGAGTCGGAGGGATAGGCTAACAAGTGAAAACGGACTGATTGCGGCAGGCGTTCGAAGCCTTCGCGGACTAGACTCCAGGTTCCACTCTCGGCATTCCAATCCGCCTCGCGCAGATCGGAACAGATCCAGATTTCGCTCGGCCCCGGCTTGTTGGTCTCCAAATAATCGAGTGCAGATTGCAACATGCCGGGTAGATCGGCGGTAGCGCTGGAGGCTTGCATGGCGGGAGAATCGATCAAGCCATCGAGGGATTCAAAAGCGTGTGGTTGGCCATCTGCGGCGTCAATAGTAACCCAGTGAGTCGAACCGAGGGTCCGCAGGGCGTCGGCCAATTGTCGACGTCCGGTGTCGAGTTTCGAAGCGCCGCCGAGTCCTTGTTGTTGCATACTGGGCGAGCGATCCAGGAGCACCAGCGTTGTGTCAACTTTAGCACCACCGGTCATGCCGAGCAGACCGCTAGCCAGTGGACGGGCTATGGCGAAAATTAATCCGGCGATTGCCAGCGTGCGCATGGCAAGAATCAACCACTGACGAATCCGCGCAAAGCCGCGATTCATGCGATTGGCAGCCAGCAGGAACATCATCGCTCCCCACCGCTTGGTTTGGTAGCGCCATTGGTTGATCAAATGGATGATGATCGGGAGCGCAATCAACGGCAACGCGATCAACATCAGCGGCTGTAGAAAACTCATCGCGAGCTCCTGTGAGACGCGCGATCCACCAAAAAGTTAGTCAGTTCTTGCGCGTAGGGAGCATCGATCGAAATGCGACGGTAGTCGACGGCGGTTTCCAACACAACTCTGCGCAGTGATTCCAGATATTCGTTCATTGCACGATGGTAGCGTTCGGCGATCTCGACTGGATCAGCGAAGATGGCAGTGCCACCTTCCAAATCAATAAAACGCGTCGGGCGTTGGAAGTCAAAAGCCAGTTCTTCCGGATCGAGCAGATGGAAGGCGGTCACGTCGTGCTTGCGAAATCGCAAATGTTCAAAGCATTCACGAAGCGCCGACGTTTCGACGAAGAAGTCGGAGATGACCAAGATCAAAGCTCGTTGACGAACCGTCTCAGCCAATTCATGCAAGATCGTTACCAAGCCTGTCTCTCCCTGGGAGCGCGCCAGTTCGAGGGTGTCGTAGATGGTGGTTAAGTGGGCTGGGTTGCGGCGCGGTGGGATGTTGTGGACGATCCCATCGGCCACACAGGCTAGTCCTACTGCGTCCCCTTGTTGGATCGCCAAATAGCTCAGTGCCGCCGTGATGCGCCGCGCGTATTCGAGCTTAGTGGTGCCAGCGGAACCAAATTCCATCGAGCCGCTGGTATCGATAACAACCACCATCCGCAGATTGGTGTCCGCCTCGAACTCCTTAATGTAGAAACGATCGGAACGCCCGTAGGCGCGCCAATCCAATCGCCGTAGGTCATCTCCCGGTACGTACTTGCGATACTCCGCGAACTCGACACTCGCCCCGCGGTGGGGACTGGAATGGCGTCCGGAGACACTCCCCAACATCGGCTTGCGCGACATGAGTGGCAAAGCCCCCAGTTGCGCAAGGGCAACTGGATCAACAAAGCTGCGTTGTTTACGTTCTAGCGACACAGGAATCGTTCCCCTTCAAACTCAAGTATCAGGTGTTTCTTCCACGAGTCGCTTGATGATATCCTTGGCCGACACGCGCTCCGCCTGCGCGGCAAACGTGGTGATCAGACGGTGAGTCAACACGGCGGCGGAAACAGCTTTGACATCTTCGATGCGAACCATATAACTCCCATACAAAGCGGCTCGCGCCTTGGCACCGAGGATCAAATTCTGCACGGCCCGCGGTCCGCCGCCCCAAGCCACCAGTGGTTTGAGCCAATCGGGAGCGGTGCTCCCGGTCGGACGTGTCTTGCGCACCAGTCGCGCGGCATAGGTATAGATATGGTCGGGAACCGGGACTCGTCGCACTAAACTCTGATGCGCGATAATCTGCTCGGCAGTCATCAGGTGGTCAAGTGTTGGCACATGATCTCCGGTCGTGGTCCGCGCGATTTGAATCTCTTCCTCTTCATTGGGATAGTCGAGCTCAATCAGCGACATGAAACGATCAAGCTGCGCTTCGGGGAGTGGATAGGTCCCTTCCTGTTCCACTGGATTCTGAGTCGCCAGCACCATGAAGGGCGGGGGGAGCTCAAAGGATTTCCCCAACACCGTCACACGGTGCTCCTGCATGGCTTCCAACATCGCAGCTTGGGTCTTGGGTGGCGCTCGATTGATCTCGTCGGCCAACACGATGTTCGCAAAGACCGGTCCATGCACGAATTGAAATTCGCGTCGTCCATGCTCTCCCTCTTGCAAAATGTCAGTCCCCGTGATGTCCATTGGCATCAAATCGGGAGTGAACTGAATGCGGCTAAATTTGAGCGACATCGTCTCGGCCAATTTGCTCACCAGCAACGTCTTGGCCAGTCCAGGGACCCCCATCAACAGCGCGTGGCGACGAGCGAAAAGGCAAATTGCCAGTTGTTCGATCGTATCGCGTTGTCCCACAATTACCTTGCCCAGCTCATCGACCAGTTGTCGATAGGCCTGCCGTAAACTATCAATGGCCTCGACGTCATCACCACTGAGCGGTTTGACTTCGGCGGAGGTCACTTGACTCATAGTTTTTCCTAAACTCAAGTTGCGGATCTAGAGATGGGGGGAATTGCCCAAACCAGTATTATAGACAGAAGTTTGAGAAGGTTTGCGATTGAAGGCAGTTTTGAAGAACAAATCGCAGACCGAGATGGGCAGCCAAACTGGCTGTTGCAGAGTGCGTCAGCCTGACCCGAAGAAGTCGACCATCTTGCGAACTTAGCTACGGCTGTTGCGCTAGACGTAGCTACGGCTGTTGCGCTAGACGTAGCTGCCGTCGCCAGACGGCTGGGAGCGGACGTTCTGGCGAACGTAGCTACGGCTGTTGCGCTGGGACGTAGCTGCCGTCGCCAGACGGCTGGGAGTCTACGTTCTGGCGAACGTAGCTACGACCTGCCGCTACTTACTTGAGGGTTTTGCCATCGCGCAGAGTATTGAAATAGTCGCGGCTATGATCGCGTTGTAGCTTTGGTAGCGGAGTATCGTCAAGCGGTTCGGGCTCCTCGGTCATCGATGTGAGGACGGCATCTTGAATTTCGACTTGTGAAATTCCCTTTCGATTCTCTCCGCCAACTTTTCCGCCGTAGACCGTTTCGCCCATCTTCATTTGGTCGCGAACGCGCGAGTCGAAGAAATCGACTTGATCTTCTTCCTCAGGTCGCTCGCCGGCTCCTTGCCCTTCTCCCATTCCCATGCCGGGGATTTGACCGGGCATACTCCCCATGCAACTCGAACAGCCCGCACCATTGCACTGCTTGCACGCCATCTGCGATTTGCTCTGCGACAAACTATCCATGAGTTGATCCAAATCCTGTAGTTCGGAATCGGATTGATTCATTTGTTGCAATTGACTAGCCATTTCCGCCAACGCTTCTTGCGCGGCCTGCATGTCCCCTTGCTTCATGGATTGTTGGGCTTGGGACAAAGCATTGGCCATTTGCTGCATCATCGCCATGTTGGCGTCCTGGGCTTGCATCTGTTCCAGTTTTTGTTGCAATTGAGCTGCTTTCTGCATGTCTCCCGAAGCTTCGGCCTGTTCGATTTGCTCTTGCAACGCTTGTTTGGATTTCTCATGTGCCTTGGCGGCTTCGGAAAGGGATTTCTCCAGTTGCTCGAATTGCTTTTGCAACTGTTGCATCTCGGCGGCGCTCATCTCGCCATTTTTGATTTTTTCCATCAGCTTCTCAAGCGCCTCTTCCGCTTTTTCAAAGTCACCTTGCTTGAGACCGTCAGCCAATTTTTCCGCAGGGCCTGTCTCGAACTTCTCTAAGTTTTGCAAGTTCTTCTTGAGGCTCTCTGAACTTCCGAGCTCCTTGCGACGTTCCTCCAATTGCTGCTTGATATCATTCAATTTAGCGAGTGACTGTTTCGTGTCTAGCTTGGTATCTTTCTCGAGCTTGGAGAGTTCTCCCTCGAGCTTCTTGAACATGTCTACCGCCTCGGTGAGCCCCTGCTTCTCGGCTTCGAGTCGTTTCTTTTTGAGTTGTTCGACGAGCGGCTTGGTTGAATTTTTTATCTGTGTCAAAGACAACGATTCGGCGGTCAGCAGCGGTTCAGGGGCTTCGCGATTGGGAACCAACCATAACGCGGCGGCCAGCGCCAACGGAATGGCAGGGAAGAGCAGGCCACGATGAAAGCCCCACGTGAATCGATCGCGGACGTCAATCTGTTCAACGCGGTGATTGGCATCGGCGGCAAGGGCTTGGCCCAATTCCGTCTCGCGGTCCTCAGGTGCCAACAGCAAGGCGCTCGAAATTCGCTCTCGTAAAGCAAAGCGTTTATCGATCTCGACTGCCGCTGAGCCCTCAGTTGGGCGTCCGATCCAAGTCAAACTACTATTGAGTATCAGTGCGAAAAGTGCCGTCCCGCAGAGCCAACTTGCTGTCCAAACTTGCGAATCGACTTCCAGATATACCAGCTTCGGAAGTAGGAGGCCAATCAGCGACACCGCCAAAGCAATTGAGAGCGTCCAGGGGAGATAGCCTAGAAAACGCTCCATCATCAATCGGCGACGGGCGATATTGGCTTGTTTGCGAATCGATTCCATGGCATGACCTCTGTGTCGGAATGGTGACCCCCATCACCACCAACAAGCGCGCGGTACAAGCG
The DNA here is from genome assembly GCA_041741715.1 of Pirellulaceae bacterium. Lineage (GTDB taxonomy): Bacteria > Planctomycetota > Planctomycetia > Pirellulales > Pirellulaceae > Aureliella. Next base: position 13,362 of record JBGSJT010000054.1, read on the forward strand.
CTGGTGAACAGTACGCGCGGGAAAGTGGCGAGCTATGGGATGTGGGACACTCGTAAATGGCGAATTGTGGAGACCGGCTGATCACCCCTGAGTATATCGCCATCCCGGCATAGAAAGCAAACGTGCCTGCTTTATTTCTCAGAAAGATATTTACCGGTCGTAGCCGAAGTCGCAAGACTTTGGACCAGCTCGACCAAAGTCTTGAGACTTCGGCAACCGGAAACTAATAGCTGCAGCTTGTGTTAGGCAACTACTTCAGGACCGAATTGATGACTTCGCGAACTTTGGGAGCGGTACCCAGCGAATCTCCGATCCCTGGTAAACAGATTACAGCAGCCAGAAACGCTATGACCAAAACAGCCAAAAAGGTTGGATCTGATTGAAAATTAGTGCTGCAAGCGAGTGTCGCCCCCCAGCCGGATGGTTGAGTGATTTTCGTCAGATCACGCTTGCGCGTCACCCCCAAGTTGGTGAACATGCTTTCGTCGCTATACCGCGACTTTACCTCAACTTCCCAAGTCTCCCCAGAGAACAACAGAATCGGGCGACGATTACCACGTAACTGCTTCGCGACAGAATTAGGGATGCGAACGCAGAAACCGGTGCGCGATGTATTTAGCACGCAAACATTGTAGGTGCGGCTCCCAATTTTCATCTTACCTGCCGAGTTCTCTGACGAAATACAGCAGCGATACTCTTGTCGTTGGTTTTGGGATTCAGCCATCACGATTCTCCAGCCAATATGCGGGGTTACCATCTCAACCTTACCCCGAATCGAAACGGAATTAGAAAATGGGGGACTTAATTCACCAAATTAGGATGGAGGGAATACGCTAACTAACCAAAGAAAAAGTCTGAAGCGAATAACTGAATTGTACCGGTTAGGGAGGTTTTGTTGACTTGGTCGGTTAATCCGGCCGATAGCAAGATCACATGATTCTCATTTGGCCATGGAGTTGGGAAACCGGTGGTAATTACTCAGCAAAAGCAAACGACGCTAGCATTGTCCTGGCTGCTGGTGATTGTTCTTCCATCTTTGCTGCGGGGACAAACTGCTGAGATGCCACAGGTCTGGAATACGCCAAACGCCCAAGCGCGACCATTGCCCACTGCGCCACCGAGCACAACCGCTCCAGTGAATCGCTATCGCCAACTCAATCCCCCTCCAGCCACGACATTGCGGCAGTCGGTGCAAGCCATCTTCACAGCGAATCAAACGTTGTTGGAGGGGAGCGACTCGCGTGCCGCCGGAGAGAATCTGCTCAATGGTAACTTCAGTCAAAACAATGCTCGTCAAAACGACAATGATCTGTCGGCACTAGAGTCGATGGGGCCGCGCGGGCCCTCCCTCAGCGGCGGCGGTCAAACTCCCAACTCACCACATTCGTCCGAGGCTCCTTCGCGTGGCGGCGTGCCAGCAGGCATCGATCCTCACTATGAAGTGTTTGTCAACGAACTGTATCCATCTGCCACGAAATGCGCCAAGTGCCATCAGAAGATTTACGACGAGTGGCGAGTCAGCGCGCATGCCTATGCTGCAATTTCCCCGATGTTCCATAAGTTCGAACAGAAAATCACCGAACTATCGCAAGGCACTGTAGGCACGTTTTGCTTGCGCTGCCATGCGCCGGTTGCCGTGCAATTGAGCATCCCGCGCGAGGCGTCGTTCGTCGATGCTCCGTTAGCCTTTCGCGAGGGTGTTACTTGTGTCGCTTGTCACCGCGTGAAGGAAGCCTACGGTCGAGTGCATGGTGAACGCCGCATCGAGCCAGGGCCGCTACAAGCACCTGTTTATGGCAGCATCGGCGGGGAAGGTGTGGCTCGCGCTATCGTCGACAAAGATAACTACAAAATCAAGCTCGATCCCGACGACAAGAGCCCCGGCCAAGAGATCCACTGGCAAGGAATTCAGTTCGAACAACTGAGCGAAAGCGCCTACTGTCAGGCCTGTCATCAAGTGGCCGTGCATCCTGGGATCAGCTTAGAAGTTGTCTGGGCGCAGTATCGCGCTGGTCCTGCCTGCAAGAAAGGGATTCGTTGCCAAGACTGTCACATGGGGATGGTCCCCGGCAAACCACTTGGATTCGAAGTTGGCGCAGCCGCAGAGATGAGTGGCAAATCGGTCGACAAGAATCGCAAACACTCCAATCACATGTTCTTTGGACCGGGCAATTCCATCGCGCACCCAGGCGTTTTCCCTCACAATGAAAACGCGTTTCGCTGGACCATCGATCAGTGGGTGCAATACGATTGGCGGAGCGGCTGGGGGACCGACGCATTTGAGAAGGCTGTGGCCAATCGACAAATCATCGCTCCTTTTCCGCCGGATTGGAGTTCTGCCGATGAACGTCGCGATGCGCGTAAGGTCTTGGATGAAAATTTTAAACTGTTGGATATCAAGAAGGCCTCTTCGATCGCCGTCATGGAAGCTGGGATGCACGTCGAAGGCCCCTTCTTCAAGGAGACGCCACAAGTCGGACAAGACTTGAACATGCACTTTAATGTGCACAACATCAGCGAGGGCCACAACAGCCCCAGCGGCTCGCTCGGTGCGCAGCCACAACTGTGGCTCAATGTCGTCCTCAGCGGGCCTGATGGATCGCGATTGTGGGAATCGGGCTATCTAGATGCCAATGGTGACTTGGCCAATCAACACTCTTTGTTGGTGACGCAGCGTTTGATACCGCCCGATCGACAACTGTTCAATTTGCAAACACAGTTCATCACTACTGGCGTCAAAGGACCCGACCGCGAGATGTATTTGCCGATCAATGTCGACATCGATCAATTGCCATTTTTGCGTCCCGGAAATATTCCCTACACGGTGATGAATCATCCACCCTTCATTCGCATGGAGCAAAAGTCGATTCCGCCGCTAGGAAATAAAGTCGCCAGATATTCCATTCCAGGAGAATTGTTTTGTCAACCTGGAAGCTATCGTATCTCCGCGCGGATGCGCAGTCGGATGGAGCCGATCTATTTCATGCGCTTCTGCGGTGCCACGACCGAGATGGAGCGAAGAATGCTCGAACAAACGATCGACTTGCATCCCTATAGCGTTGAGTTCGAGGTTCACTAAACATCGATTTTGAATTACTGAATGCTTTTTCGACGCCCCCTATTTCGATACTGGCTGGCCGTGTGCTGTACTGTGTGTTGTGCGCCGTGGCTACCTGCGCAGGAGGTGTTGGACCTCAAGGACTCTGCTGCGCCAGTAACATTCGACTTGCCGACGGTAACACTTGGCGCGCCACAGTCGTTGGTACCAACCAACATCCCCTCCGCAGATTCCGTTAAGCCAATTCCACAGAATGTGTTACCGCAAGCGACGCAGTTACGGAGTCTTCCGTCGCTCCCGGTTGCAGTCAAGACACAGTCGGAATCTCAGGCAGAGACACTTCCACCTAAAACAGACTTCACGGCACCGAAGTTCAATCCGCTCGACGCGCTCCCAGCTGAAATCGTTAGGGCCGTCCCCGAAACCGCCGCGCAGCCAACTCCACAGCCAACTCAACAGCTACCGTCGTTAGCTCCCTACAGTGCAGCCCAAACTTCTAATGCAGCACCTGACAAGCAGCTTGCTCCACCAATTGGTGGCGGTGCCCCAGCCATCAACAATCGATTCGACGCTGCACCGAATGTCACTGAGAATCGGCTCCCCCCTCAGAATCTCAGCCCGGATAAGCAGAATGCGGCTAATCGCGACGAGAGTCCAGCGGACAAGAAGCCGGATGGACCGATATTTTACACGGCAGCGGGGCTGTCGACTCCACCTGCTTTCGACGAACAAGCGTGGCGCGCACCATACTATCCAGGTCTGTTCTCGCCAGCTCCCATTTCGTCGACTCCCTCTGACCCAGCTTCGGAATTGTCACCCTATCGTGGTAAGTCCGCGGTCCCAGTTCAACGACCTTGGGTCGAGCTGTGGCGTCCCCTCTATACGTCAGGCATCTATCCACCTGCCAAGGAATGGTTCGGTCGCTACAACCCAGTAATGCCGCACTTCATGGTCTATGGAGACTATCGCACAGGGATTGGAATCAATCGCAATGCCAAAGGGGACACCAACAACTGGGCCCACCGATTGAATTTGGATATGGACTTGGAGATCACTGCCACGGAACGGTTGCATGCTTTTATGGGGCCACTGGATCGGGCTGGCGACTTCACGCGGCTCGACTTCACCGACCGCGCTAAATTTGAGGATCGGACCGACATACGGTTGGACAATCTCTTTTTCGAAGGGGATGCAGGTGCGATCTTTGGGGGATTGACCGATCAGGACGCTCCCTTCGATTTGCCTTTCAGCTTCGGCTTCATGCCAATCTTCTATCAGAACGGGATTTGGGCGGCAGACAATGTGATTGGTGCCGCCGTCGCCCTGCCCGCCAAGCACAGTCCACTGCTGAAGTGGTCGAACTATGACGCCACATTCTTCTGGGCCTCGGACCAGATCAACAGTGATGCCTTCGCTGGAGACAATAACGCGGCCGAGTTCTTTGGGACCGCGTGGTTTATCGAGGCCTATGATGGCTACATCGAAGCGGATTATGCCTTCGTACACGATGATGTGGGTGGTCATCGCAGCTACCATAATTTGTCGGTCGCTTACACACGGCGCTACTTTTATCGCGTCTCCAATGCGATTCGCTATATAACTAATTTCGGTCAGAGCTTACCGAGTGATCAGCGAACCGCCGATGGGCATATGCTGCTGATTGAGAATTCACTGATCAGCAAAGCGCCCAATACATTGGTCCCCTATTTGAACTTCTTCTATGGACAGGGTAGAACGCAGAGTTTGGCCCGCGCCGGAGCGGCGGGAGGCATCCTCAATAATACCGGCATCAATTTTGAAACCGACGGGCTAACTGGCTATCCGACCTTGGATGCCACTGGTGTCAACGCCACCGGAGCAGCGCTAGGGGTAAATATTCTAGGTGCCAATTTCCAACATCAATTGATTCTCGAGATGGCAGCGCTCTCAGCCAACGGCCAATCGCAGTTTCGTAACGCACCGGGAGACGAGTATGCAGTCGGCATGCGATATCAGAAGCCATTGAGCAACGCTTGGCTCTTTCGAACGGATCACATGCTAGGCTGGAGAGAAAACGCTCGCGACCTACGAGGTTCACGAGTCGAACTGCGTTGGAAGTTTTAAGGCATCCGGTGGTGTACTATCCTCGAATGTATCGAGATTAGCGAGAAGTGTCGAATTTTCTGGTTTTATTGGAAAAAACGTTTGGGAGATTTGTGTCGGCTGATTATAGTCGGCATTGGCACAAGGACTACAGCGTGTGGGATCTGCTGCCACATTAAAGCGTTATTAGGGGCAGATCATGGTCCAAGTACTTCGGTGCGCGTTTCTTTTTATAACTATGGTATCGCTTTTCGCGACTTCGGCTCGCGCAGCGATGGTCACTTTCGACGTTCAAGCTGTCAGTAGTTTGACGTTGAGCGGTGGGATAACTGTGCCTGCCATCGCTAGCTTCTCCAATCAAGGTGGTGCCGCTAGTTTGACAACGACCTACCTTGGAACGATCACCGTCGACGTCGACAACCTTCTCGCCCCCACGTCGCTTACATTTCTCAGTGCGAACATCGATGCAAACCCCAACACCCTCGGTAACCTATCACCTGGAGCCTCAGGGTTGGGGCCTGCACTTCCAGCCGATTATGGCATTACAGCACCAACAGTGGCCGGATTCGGGGCCATTCGCAACTTGGTGTTTAACGTTGCTGCAGGTGCGACCTCGGTTACTGCCAACAACTTTTCGGTTGCGGGTCAAACGTGGAGTTATGTCAACGGATCAAGTTTCGACGTTGCGTATCCAGGGGATCAAGGGCGCGCAGACTTGACTATTGGGCCTGGAGCACTCCCTGGAACGACCGCCCCCGCAACCGCGTTAAATACAGGTTCTAACGGATCGTATACGGTGAGCGGTACGACTGCGACGTTGGTGATTCCGACCAACATCTCACTTGCATTTGCCGACGGGTTACTTGGCACTAACACCTATGTGGGTTCGATCAGAGCCGTGGCAACAGTTCCTGAACCGTCGACATTCACACTGTTGGGAGTTTGCGGAGCGTGTGGTCTAGCGTTTCGTCGTCGTCGGTAGCGCTACTGATGCAGTAGGCGTGTTATCTGCACAGCTAAGAGGCTCAAGTCGCCTCCGAAGGTGCTGCGGAAATCTCTGAGGCGCTCGGCTGAAGAATAATCGCCATAGGGTCGGGCAGTTAGTTGACTTGTGTACTGCCGAAATTCAGTCGGCATGCGTTCGGCCAAATAGAACGTCAACGCCCACCCCAGATCGTAGGCTAAGTCGGGTTGGCGCGCGAAAAGTTGATCGGACACTACCAGGCTTTCCAACTGCTGAACGAATATTTCGGGTTGTTCCAGAATTGGTTGCAGACGGAGTTGTTTGGCGCGAATCATGCGACTTTCGATCGTGCTTTGCTGCTGTCGCAGGTCGTACACGGTGGGTTGTTCAAACATGCTCGCCAGCCCTTCTACGAACCACAATGGATCCATGCTCAAGCGTTGATGAATGCCAGTATTGTAGGCCAGTTGGTGGACCGCTTCGTGGACGATGGTGGCTTCGGTTTCCGCCCAGTTAGTGGCTGGGCCGCCACTGCCGACGCCACCTTCAATATGGTATAGCACGCAACGATTGGAGCGCGGAAAGTAACTGCCAACAACTGAGCTAGGGATTTGTTGGAGCTGGGATGCGGTATAGGACACAAACTCTTGCCGCGTGGCGTAGACCGTGACGCACAACGGGAAATCGGGACGCCGCAGTGTCCAACCTCGCACTTCGAAATATCGCAAATAGCCAGACAGCAATGCGCTGAAGCGATCGCGCCACCGCTCCGCTTGTCCCAACGGTGCAGCAATCACGTACGGCCCATAAACGACCGTTTCGTAGCGTGGCCCCAATTCAGATTGCAAACGACTGCGGGCATCTGCTAACGTCTGTGGTGCAAAGTCGAGCGGCAGCACTCGATGGTTCTGAACGTCGGCTTGGTCGATCACGTGCAATTGGCCAGTCGGTTCCAGTACCACTGCGTCGTAACTGCTCCAGTGGATGGGTAAACCAACGAAATGCCCGCCGGGAACTTCGACATCCAGCAATTTTGGTGGTTGTGCCCGAGCTGGCTCGCACGACAAACCACAACACACAACGGCGAGGGCTAACACGAAGTTGAAGTTCATTGTTGTTGGCCGTTCACGACAATTGGAAATGATGTTAGTTGAGCAAAAGATGGACACGTTGACTGGGAACGAGCCTGTTCGCGGTGGCGTTCAGCGAGAAGTGACGATTGATTTTTCAGTTCCAACCGTGTTCATTTGTGGTAATCTGTGTTCGACGAATATCAGAACTCTAGTTCCGACTGTCCCTGGCGGTCTGGCAAGACGCAGTGTTAGGATAAAGCTGTGACCAACCTCCTGTTACTCTGTGCGCTTTATAACGGTTATCCGATGAGTAAGAATGAACCTCCCATCGACGGGCCAGTCCAGGCATCTTACAGAGGGCATATGCTGCTAGGACTACTGTGGTTAATCCTGGCAATGGGCGGGAGTGTTTTTCGATTGTCAGATTCTGCTGCTGCGCAAGAGACCAGCCCGCCGGCCACCGACAGCACCCAACAAACCGAAGTCACGCTGGAGACAATCCGGGCTGCCTTGCGGGATTTGGAAGGGGCTGAATTGACGGTTCGCGATCAAGCTGAAAGACGATTGACAGCCATGGGGAGTCCAGTACTGGCCTATCTTCCCGACGTGACCGCGCGAACATCAGGTGAATTGAAGGTTCGCTTGCAGCGCATTCGCCAAGCCCTACAGCAATCGAAAATCGAAAACTATTTTGAAGCTTCGCTCGTAACGCTCAATGGTAAAATGAAGTTGTCAGACGCGATTGACCAAATTGTCAAACAGACTGACAATCCGATCAAGCTAGACAATCGCGATGCGCTGGCTGGGGTTGAAGTGGAGCTTGATGCGACCGATGCGCCCTTTTGGGAAGTGATGTCGAGCATCATGTCCCAAGCCAAATTGCGTGTGAATGCGTTTGGGACGACCGGTAACGAATTGGTCTTGGCACCTGGAGCGGCTGACCCCAGTACCGTTCCTCCGATCTTTACGACCGGCCCGTTTCGAATTGACGTTGTGTCGGTAAAGAGCACTTTGCCATTCAATTCGCCCCTAGGTGGACAACTCGATTTATCCTTCGCAGTTACTTGGGAACCGCGTTTGAGGCCGGTCTTCATGCAGCTTCCCATGTCGACGCTAGCGGCCGAGTTGGTTGGTGGGGGGACGCTTACTGCCAGTAATCCACAAGCGGCACCTGAAGTGCCACTCAATCTCGGTGGGAGTAGCACTCAGATCGACTTGCAGCTTCAGCGCCCTGCAAGGTCGACCACAGCCATCAGCAAGTTGACAGGCGAATTCACCATCGCAGTCCCCAGCCAGCGGCACGAGTACGTCTTTGAGAAATTCGGAAACGGCGCGCGACAAAGCGAAAAGTTTGGTGATGTGACCGTGACCCTGGAAGGGGCCCGTCGCAATGGAGCCGTCTATGAAATGCGAGTGTTTGTCGAATTCGGTGATTCTCAGGGGGCGCTCGATTCCTTCCGTGGTTGGATTTTGTCCAATGAAGCTTATCTTCGCGATACTCGCGACACACGCATTCTGAACGTCGGGCTCAACACCTATGCCATCACCCCCAACGCAGTGGGGATCGCCTATCTGTTTCAAATAAATGGCGACCCCAACGATTACAAACTGATTTACGAATCACCCGCTGCAATGACCAAGCAAACCGTCAAGTATGAGTTGCGTGATATCGAACTACCTTAGTTTGAAAACGGCACCCTTCGTAGCTTGAGTCGCCAGACTTTAGGCTCCAAGAACTGCAGTCTGGCGACTCTGGCTACTGGCCCGCCGTGGAGGGAAGGATGATTGCCTCGACTCGGAAAATTTGAAAGTCATCGTGTGAACACAATCCTGACTTGGACAAGCGTTTTGTGCAGCTTCATTGTCAGCCCGACATCAGGAGCAGACGAGCCGCTCGCTCCAACATCGACAGCCTCCCGTGTCATTGCACGCGTTGGCACACAAACAATCACTCTCGCGGATATCGATTTCTTTCTGGCGCGAACTTTAATCACGGTCAATGATTCGCCATCAATCGACGATGCACGGCCCCCGCTTTCACCCGTCACGTTGGGCAATGCAACCTATTTGATTGCTCGACAACGGCAAGCTTTGGCGACGCTACGGGGCATGGGGCAAGCGTCAACCATTGCCGAAATGGATGCGGCCATCATGGCTGGCGCTTCCAACGCACACAGCGATGGTAACATCGAGCAGATAGTGCAGGAGCTCTGCCAACGACACCGTATTGAGCCAGCCAGATATCGCGACACCGTTGATTTCCGACTTGCTTGGCCGCGTTATCTCACCCGGCATCTCACCCAAGAGAATTTAGTGAGGCATTTTGAGAAACAGCCTGATCGCTTCGATGGCTCGCGTTTTAAAGTCGATATGATTTCTATCGCAGTCGCCGCTGGTCAATCGCCGCAGCGCGAAGACGCAGCGCAACGACTTGATAAATTGCGCAGTCAATTTGTCGCCAATCCGCCCGATTGGGAGCAACTTCGACCACTCACCGCTGACCAAACGGACCAAACGATTGTGTCTGGACGTTGGGTGCGTGGTTCAGGCGACTGGTCACCCGAGCTGATCACACCGCTATTGGAATTGGAGATCGGACAGATCTCGCCGCCGATCCATACAGCCACGGGAGTGCATGTAATACGTTTGTTGGAACGGGAAGCAGGCAAGTTTTCCATCGACCAAGTGCGGGGAGATGTGCGCGCACACATGCTCTTAGTCTTGCTCGAGTATCTCGCCGAGCAAAGCCAACAACAATTGCCGTTGGTGGCTGAAGAGCAAGGTGTCGGACCAAATTAAAGTCGCTGCTCATGTATCACTTTACCAACTAATTGGAACCCTCAAGTATCAAATCGCACCAATCAATCGTCGTCTGGGAGAAGCTGCTACCTGCGTTACACGACCGGCGGTTGCCTGAGGATGACGCTGCGCAACAGCGACTTCATGAGCTGATTTCGGAACGGCAGGCTACCCGCTGAATGGGCTGCCGTAGTCACTTTCAACGAACCGATTATAATATTTGCTCTGAATGTAAAATTTAATGCTGGCGGTATCGGTCTCGTCGTTGGGAGCTACTGAGTGGGTGAGCGTAAACCTGGTGCGTTGGGTCGACATGGCGACTATCAGCCGTTCGATAGTGGCACGCTTTGCCGGTGGGAGACAACTCCACCGATCCCTACTGGTCGAGCGGACCGTGTGTTGGAGATGGATTTGGAAACGCGGTTTGGCGAGGTCTTTCGTCGCACGGCACCACTGCTACCGAGCGAGGTCCGCGAAGAATTCGAACAGCTTCTAGAACCATCCAATCTGGCCATCATCGTGGGTGTCTTGGCCGTCTGGGCCGCATCGCATGCATTTGGAGTCGGCGAGGTTGTTGACGTATTGCTTTTGCTAGCTGGGGTTATCTTTCTTGGTGTTCAGATTTGGACTGTGGCCAGCGACTTTACTGGTTTCTTTGACAAGACCATCAATGCTCGAACGACCGGCGACTTGAATCAAGCCGCTGCGCATTTGGCCAACTTTATCGCGGTGGTGGGGGTGGCAGGCTTTGTGGCGCTGCTGGCCAAGGGAGCTAAGGGGAAGGGACCCAAGCTCTCCGCCTTGAAGACCAAGCTCTCCACCAATGTGGATTATTACTCTAAGATTGTTCTGTCTTGGGGGAGTAAGCCAGCCGGTGTCCTACAGCGATTGGAGGTTGCCGTCCAGTTCTTTAGTCGCAACGGCAAGGGGATTCGAGAGTTCGAAGGTGGACTCAGCCAGTCGAAGATGGACGACTACGTGCGTGGCATCGACTTTTCTCAACCGGTGGATGTTAAGCGCATCAACTCCAACACATCGGTCTCTGACATCATGACTGGCGGGGGAGAGCGAAAGCTGCGATTGATTCAATACACCGACCAACATCAAACGAATTTCTATACGCTCTCAGGTACCAGTCCCGGAAGTTTGGCAATCCCCAATCCCACAGGAAAGAGTCATGTCGTGTATGAGATCGTCGGCAAGGAAATCGAAGTGCTCATTTCCCGCACCAGCCCGTTGGGACCGAAACAAGCGGGCGAGCATGTGCTGGGAGGGGGGCTGCAAATTATTGTCCCCAATCCCGCACAGAATCTGAAGGTCGTACCGAAGCCTTAATTGGCAAGCTGCAAATCGCCTCTGGTCAGCCGCTTCTATTTCCCGACAAAAAGATGTGCGGCGAAAAGATGGAGCACTCACAAGTGAAAACTCGAGATCGCTCGCTCGGTGATGGGGTCTACTTCGCCGAAACTGACTACATCGGCTTCAACCCGCGAATCAGTGATCGCAATACAATCGGTGCAATCGTCACAGTCGCAGTTGATCGGATTGGATTAATACTTCTTACCTCTGTTCTTGCCGACGTCAAGCCGGTTTTCATGACACGTTTGGGATACGCGCTCAAGCAGCGAGTCAATCTCCCAACGTCAGAGTAACACCATGAAAGAGCACGCACTGTGGCTCTACCGTCGCCTAACCGCTCCCAGCCGTCGCCGGCTGCTGGCAACGTTGCGCGCGGTGGGGCAAGTTCCAGTGGGTATCCTGTTCTACCATCGCGTGGCTGACCGATTTCCTAATCCTTGGACAATTGGTCGGGATGACTTCGCGCGACAATTGGATTGGTTGCAAAGTAATTTCGACGTGGTCTCATTGCCCGAGGCGCAGCGCCGCATTCGCTCGGCAACTTGTGAGCAGCCGACGATCAGCATCACCTTCGACGACGGATATGCGGAAAATGCAGAGTTTGCGATACCGGAGTTAGCCCGCCGCAGTTTGACCGCCACGTATTTTGTAGCCACCGATTTCATTCGTACTCAAGCTGGTTATCCACATGATCTGGCCGCCGGACAATACCTGGCCCCCAACTCGATCGATCAATTGCGAGAATTCGCCGAGCAGGGGATTGAGATTGGAGCGCATACGCGCAGTCATGCCAACCTGGGACGGGTGCATAGCGCCGAGGAAATACGAGCGGAGATTGTGGGGAGCGCCCAAGATCTAGGGGGCTGGTTGCAGCGGCCGGTACGCTATTTCGCTTTTCCCTTTGGCCTACCCGAAAACACCACGCAAGCAGCCGTGGATGTACTGGCCGAACATGGCTTTGAAGGTTTTTGCACCGCTTATGGTGCTTGGAATTGGCCAGGTTCCGGCGGTTATCACCTGCGCCGAATCCATGCCGATCCAGGCCTGGAAAAGCTGCGCAACTGGCTGACGCTCGATTCCCGCAAGTTGCGCGAGCGCGCTACCGTCCCTTTTACCGAACCGAGCGGCCCCATTCTCCCTTGGCCAAGACTCGAATCGATTCCAACTGTCCAGAGCGAGTCACTACTATGAATCACCCACCCCATGCACGGCTCGACGATAAGCTGCGAATCAAATTCGTGATTACCAGCATGCCTGTTGGCGGTGCCGAGACTTTGTTGACCAATCTGATCCGCAAACTGGATCATAATGCCTTCTCGGCGGAAGTGGTCTGTCTGAAGGAACCTGGCGTGTTGGGAGCGGAGCTGGCCAATGAGATCCCGGTCTATGCAAACCTGCTCCCTTCCAAATGGGACGTCACGATACTGCCTCGATTGGCATACCTATTTCGACGCACGCGAACCGATGCGGTGATTACGGTGGGTGCGGGGGACAAAATGTTCTGGGGAAGACTAGCAGCCAAACTGGCGCGAGTGCCCGTCATTTGCTCCGCGCTACATTCCACCGGTTGGCCGGATGGCGTGGGGCGTCTGAATCGTTGGCTGAATCCCCTGACCGATGGTTTCATTGCGGTGGCACAGGCTCATGCGGAACATTTGTCGGTAAACGAAGGCTTTCCTGAGTCACGGGTTTTCATGATTCCCAATGGCGTTGACACGAATCGTTTTCGCCCCAACCACTCACACCGCGCCAGTCTTCGGGAGGAATTGGGGATCTCGGAAGAATCGCCGATTGTAACGATTGTGGCGGCCCTGCGACCGGAGAAGAACCACTCGCAATTCATCGATGCGGCGCGCGAGGTACTGCGCGAGCAACGGCAGGCTCATTTCTTGATCGTGGGTGAGGGGCCCGAACGCGAGGCGATTGAACGCCGCATCAGTCTACTGGGACTACAGGGACACTTTCACCTGATGGGCAATCGAAGTGATATCGAGCGAATCCTAGCTGGCTCTGACCTGTTCTGCTTGACTAGTCGCAATGAAGCGAATCCGGTTTCGATTCTGGAGGCCTTGGCCAGTTGCGTACCAGTCGTTGCTCCCGATGTAGGTTCGATCAACGAAACGGTCCTAAATGGTAAGACTGGTTTGCTAACTAAACCGCTCAGCGCCGAAGAGACAGCCGATGCGATGGTTCAACTGCTTGGCAACGCTTCGCTGGCTGCGCGGATGGGGCGCACGGGGCGACAATTGGTTCGCGATGCATGGAGTTTAGAGTCGATGGTCCAAGGCTACGAGACGTTGATTGAGAATCTTTACAACGCCAAGGCGGAGATCGCCCACCGACCAATTTGGACTCGTCCGCCGCGAAGAGTTGGCGAGGAGGTAGTGCAGTCAACCCTGGAGCCAGAGTTGGTTAGCATCTAGTGCTCTACCATTACCGTTTCAAACATATTAGCCGCCTAAGTATATTGCGCTTTACCTAGATGACCTTCAAGAGAAACTGAGTAGCACCATGAGTCGAACTGATGCATTAAACCATCTCAGGGGAGTACTGGTATCACGTCGCGAAGCATTGCGTGCTGCGCTCAAAGGTGACCTGACGGCCCTTCGCGAATTAAACCTAGCCTCGGGCGACCTCGCCGACTTTGCACTCGATGCCGGTTGTGACGAAGTGAACAGCCAGATTGCTGAAGTCGAGCGGCGCGAGCTGTTGCAGATTGACGATGCTATCGCGAAATTCAATGGCGGAAATTACGGCAGTTGCGAAGGTTGTCAGAAAGCGATTCCATTGGCCCGGTTGGAAGCGCTCCCGTATGCGACGCTGTGCATCAAGTGCCAAATTAAATTGGAAGAATCTGGTTTTAGGGACTGGTCCGAACTAACCGACGCTGCGTATGATTCCGTCGAGTCGTAGGGGAACAGGCATGACCCGACTCATCGGATGCCCGTGCACAATTGCCTCTTTCCGCACACTGCGATTTACAAGCGCATGCGGGCGGCTGAAGTGACAATGATTGCATTGATAGCATGTTCCCCTAGGCGTGTCTCGGCGGGATGGCCGATTCCACCATTTACGATTTAGTACAGTTCCCGCGGCAACAGCAGGATTTGATGCCAGGGAGCGACAAATGTGTGGACTCACCGGTCATGGGCTCAGTGTAGGTGTCGCTGAGTTCCAATGGATTGTCGATTGGCCCTGTCGAGGTTTTCATGTTGCGTGATTTAAACTCCTGGCGACGTTGGTTGTGCGTGGCGGTTGGAATGGTTGTCGTAGGACAGACCTGTCTGACGGCTCATGCGCAAATCATGCTTCATCCCGCCCCCGATTCGCTCAGTTCCGATTATGTCGAATCGAGTCGGCGACAGAAGCCCGTGCTGCGTAGTGGAGCTCCGACGCTGGAGCCGCAACGCTTTAATCAAGCCACCTCTGCCGGAAGTTCTCGTCGCGATTCGGAATATCAGCAAATTCAACAAGAGGCAGATGCCCTCGACCGGCAGTTTGGCTTGGTCCGCAGGATCGTCAAATTCGCTAGTCCCAGTATTGTGCATATCGAGGCAACGAAAACCAGCGACCCCGGCAAGGGATTCACCAGCAGTCGCATTGAAGAAGCTGGTGCGGGAGTTGTCATCAGCTTGCAGGGTAGTACCTATGTGTTGACCAACCGGCATGTGATCCACCCAGCCGATATCAGTTCGATTCGCTTGGAGCTAAACGATGGACGACGCCTGCGACCGCTCGATGTTTCGACTGACCCCTCCACCGATGTGGCCATCATCCGCATCGACGAAGAGAACTTGACTCCCGCCGTGTTAGGCAATAGCGACGCGATGGACATCGGGGATTTTGTGTTGGCGGTCGGCAGCCCCTTCGGACTGAGTCACTCGGTCACCTACGGCATTCTCAGCGCTAAGGGACGTCGCAATCTAGAACTGGGTGCCAAAGAGATACAGATCCAGGATTTCTTTCAAACCGACGCCGCCATCAATCCAGGTAACAGTGGCGGTCCACTGCTGAATCTGCGTGGCGAGATTATCGGGATCAACACTGCCATCGCCAGCAACTCCGGTGGCAACGAAGGAATCGGTTTTTCTATCCCCATCAACATGGCCGTGGTTGTGGCGGAGCAATTGGTATCGCACGGCAAACTAGTTCGTTCGCAACTCGGTGTGGTGCTCGAGAACGTTTTCGATGTCGCCACCGCTCGGAGATTGGGACTGTCCTCTCCAGTGGGGGCATTGGTCAAGTCGATCAAAGCCGACTCGCCAGCCGCATTGGCCGGAATTCGCGTGGGTGACGTGATCGTCGAATTCGACGGGACGCGTGTTGAGAATGACGGGCATCTTGTAAAGACGGTCAGTCTAACTCCGGTTGGTAGTACCGTCGGTATGGTCATCTATCGCAATGGCGTGGCCAGTCGTGTCACTGCTGTGTTGGCTCCGATACAGTACGAGTAGCCATGAGGAAAGATCGTGGTAGTGGGCTGTAGGGTGTAAGGGGCAGACGTTAGAATGGAAGATAGCAGTCGGCAAATACCGACGCGGAGCGTCGGGCCACTTTCTAGTCTCGCCATGTGTGAAGCGCCATGTCACGTAAGACGAATCATTCTTCTGCGCGGCGTGCGTGGCCTAAGCGATTGATTGCTTTAGCAATTATTTACTCGCTGTGGCTCGTCTGGTTGAGCTACGTTGCCTGGGTCAACGTGCAGTCTGGAAATCAATAGCGTACTGTTTACTGTGGTAGCAATGGTGAGCTGTAAGGGGCCGGGCATGGTGTACCGCCCCACACGCATTAGGCCTCGTCGAAATCGATCCCGAGTATTTTATTTTTTTGCCGCACACATTTTTGTCGAAATATCCACCGGCTATTCGGAATCAAAGGTCAACTTCAAACCGGATCAAGCGTATCCTGGACCGAAGACGCCGACAAAAAAATGTGCGGCAAAAAGATGATGAAGGCTCACTAAGATTCTAAACGCGCTAAAACTTGGGCTGGCTTTAATTCGCGTTTGAAGCTAATTGGAGGCGGCATCCCGGCTGGAAGGGAAAAATTGGTTTGCTCAGGGATTGCCAGCAGAATATTGTGCTCAGAAAATTTCTCAAGCTGCTTGGTTTTGTGTTCCAAATACTCAGGGGTCCAATAGCCTACAATCTCCAACAGTACTTTGCGACCGTTCGATGAGACCAAGGAAAAATCGGGAGTGAATACCGTTTGCCCTGCGTGCAAAATCTCAGATT
Source organism: Pirellulaceae bacterium (assembly GCA_041741715.1). Taxonomy (GTDB): domain Bacteria; phylum Planctomycetota; class Planctomycetia; order Pirellulales; family Pirellulaceae; genus Aureliella. The sequence goes on from JBGSJT010000054.1 coordinate 29,931, forward strand.
CGCGGTGCAATGTCCAATCACCACAGTCGGCGGTTTCCCAGGCTGCGACAAAGTTCGCTTCCAATTCACTGTCGAACTCCGTGACGGCAGCGGCGGTACTATGCAGACCATCCAAGCTGGAAAGCTCCAGTCGATAGCGTTTCCCAAATCGGTTGAGCACTTTGGCAGTTGCCCGCCACTGGCGACACGCGAGCAAGCCAGGTAAGAATCGGGCCATGGCCACACCATAACGCGTCGAGCGCCGCAGTACGCTAGCTGGCCCGTCAAAGCGGAAACAATAACTGCCGTCCGCTTCACGACGAATCGAGTGCATCAACCGCGCTAACTTGGCGTAGCGAATGATCATCTTGAGATCGACTTGCGACCAGACCATCAATTGTTCCGCGCGATACAAGGCGGCTTGCGTTTGCGCCACGTTATAGCGGGCCAGCAATTCTTCCCCCGAAGCATAGCCCGTGAATTTCTTCAAGCGTTGAAATTCAATGACATCGGAAAACAGTTCGGCATCAATCTGTTCCCAAGTGCGGTTTAGTTCAGTGGCAATGCGTTGTTTAACATCGGCCTCAAGATGACAATAGACCCCGTCGACTTGACCGACTAGCGGGTGGTACTGAGCGGCTTTGGAAAAGACCTGTTGTCGCAGTTTGGCCGCTTTTCGAGCTGAGTCACATTCGTATTCGGAGACTTCGTCTAACAACTTTTGAAAAGCGGCGATTCGCCGTCGCGGGCAATCATCCAAGACCGCGAAAGTGTTCTCTACTTGTCGATGCAGTTCCCGCCGTGTTGCGCCCACTCCATGCGCGTAGATCGCCAACAGTCGCTCGGCGTAGCCCACATAGGGACGATGCGTGCGGCGCGTCAGACGATCGGGAAACGCGCGACCGCTGCTGTCGTCGTAGACCACCAGTCCTTCTTCACGTGTCAGCATTTTTGCTGCGCCGTTTGCGAGCGCGGTCCATATCGCGAGTTTGCCGCGTGACAACTTCATATAGTACGCCGCGACCAAAACGACTGCGGCGCAAGATTCGCCCCAACCTCTGCGTGGCTTGTCGCGGACTAGAACTGCCACCCACAACGATCGCCACCTTGACGTCTGGGAGATCGACACCTTCGTCCAGCACGCGATTGGCCACCACGGCGGGATAACGCCCTTCCTCAAGCCCATTCAGGATATCGAGCCGTTCGCGCTTGCCACAGTGGCTGAGCAGGCAAGGTATCAGAAAGCGGCGCGACACATCGCGAGCCATGGCGTTTGTTCCGGTAAAGATTAAACAGGGTTCACCCACGTGCAATCGAAACAAATCCTCCAGCACCCGTAGTTTTTCTTCAGCGCGATCCTCAATCGCTCCCTTGGCATGAAAGGCGCGCAGTGCTTGCCGCGCGGCGGGATCGCTGCCACTCTCGCCGCACAGCTTTTGCCATGTAAAACTCGGATCGTCCTGACGACGCTGAAACATATACTGTCGAATGCTCTGCGATAGTTCATCATAAAGCGTGCGTTCGCTTTCGGAGAGATGAACTGGGATGCGCTGCACTTCGAATTCAGCCAACGTTTCGCCCCGTGCCTGCGCGAGCTGCTGACGGTAGCAGATCGGACCAATGAGTGTTTCCAATAGAGCTTCTCTGCCGTCACTCCGAGTCGGAGTTGCTGTCAAACCCAAGCGATAGGGGGCCGCACACATCCGCGCGGCATCTTGCCGAGCCACTCCTGGCAAATGATGACATTCGTCGAAGACCACTAGCGCAAATTGATTGCCGATGCGGGCCATGTGCAAGAAGGCACTATCGTAGGTCGTCACCGTCAGTGGACTCACTCGATATACGCCATCTCCCAAAATGCCCGCGTCAATGCCTGTCCGCTGTAAAATACGGCGGTGCCATTGGTACATTAAATCTCGGACTGGGGCAACGATCAGTGTGCTCTGGGCGATCGCCGTGATGATCTTCAGGGCAACCTCCGTCTTGCCAGTCCCCGTGGGCATCACGATGCATCCGCGACGCGCGGCCAGCCAAGCTTCAACAGCCGCCAGTTGATCAACGCGCAGCACGACCGGTTTTTTCGCTGAGTTTGAAGCCAGCGCCTGCGTTTCTTGGGCATCCACTGGTGACGCTTTCGTTGTCACGGCCGCGTCGAGCTGAGCTAAGCGTTCGATCTGTTTCCAAGCGGGGAGGGAGTCCGTGAAATTCGTAGCCAAACTTTGGTGAAGCTGAGAGCTGACGGAGTGATAGTGGAGTGCGTCGCAACGAAACTTGCCAACACGACCATCGAACACCCAGGGGCCATTTTTGAACACGCGTTCGATGAAGCGCTGGCTGACACCTCCCAACAGCAACGTTCCTGAATCAAAGCTGAGCTCAGGTCTAGCAGCCATTGGAGCCAAACGAAAAAAGTGTCTAACATGCGACGAAGTCGTCCATTGTAGAACAATTGTCCCAATTGTTCCAAGCTTTTCAATCGTATTTTCAGCAGGGTTGGCTCAAGGTACTGAACAATTGAGACAATTGTTCTACTCTAGCTGAGACAATTGTTCTACTCTATCGCTGTTTGTCGCGAGGAATGCGACGCTTCAAGTTCTCTTGGCCAACATAAAGTTGATCTCGATTGGCTAGCTGGTCATAGCTTTTCAAAACAGATGCAGCGCGGCGGCCTGCATCGGGATGGCTGCGCACAAAGCTCGGAATGACATCGTCCCAAGGTGACGTGGCATTCTGTTGCTGATCCCAGCTTTGTAGTAAGTGCGCCAATTCACGTGGGTCATAACCGGCGGCCACCGTCCACTGAAACGCATCCTCGTCCGCCTCACGCTCAAACTCCGGATGAAACGGTTTCATCACACACCTCCTACACGGCAACTCGCCGTGTATACAGATACCATTCGGCGGAGAGCACAATCAAAGCGATCGCCAACAGCCAACGCCACAATTCGAGTCGCACGATATCTGTTTGAACTTGGTTGGCAGCCACGGTAACTGTCCCGATAGCTACCTCGGGAGCGACGACGATGTTGCTTTCCTGTTCGCTGAATAGATTGACTGAAAATAGTTGTAACAGTCGATCCCCGTCGAGAGGTTGCGTCTGATAAAAGCCAAGGTCGTCGGTTTGAGTATAAATCAAATTGGGTTGTCCGGCGCGTTCCATCGTTTGAGTTTTGCCGGTTGGCCCCGTGACGCGAACTTTGTCAAAGCGATTGGCCAGGCTCAATACAGCGGGCTGACCTGGTTTGACGGTCTTGGCGCTGGCCGTGGAAACAGCTCCGCCAAGAAACTCCAGCGCATTGAAGACAAAGACTGGAAAGCTGCGGCGGATGGGCCAGTCGGTGTTTGGAATAGCACCCTCCTCCGTGCGCTTGGCAAGTGGCATGGCCAACACCGCATCTTGATAGGCATCGCGCGGAGCGATGGCCATCAAAATTCCTGCTTCGGTTCGCAGGAGCTCGGTGCCGCCTGGTGGCAACTCCACGGCTTGACCCTCCACGATGCGAACCGTTCCCATGTCGACGTATTGCAGCATCGGGTGCGCTCGGTTGGTATCGATAATGAACAATGGTCCGGTGGCCGGATTGGCTTTCCACGCGTCGTTGGCGGGTATTGCTCCAATGAATAACGTATTCGAGTTGGGCATTGTTTCCGGAGTACACTGATCGTAAATGAATAGATCTACCTGCCCAGCAGCGGAAAGTTGCTGGATTTCTGGAGTCTCTAAACTGACCGGTTCGATGATGCGAATCGTGGCCAGTGCTTGAGCTTGCTCGGTTGCCAAGGCTGCTTCCAACGCCGTGTTTCCATCAGTGACCAAGACCACGTCCAATTGTCGCGGTGGATCCAGGCCAGCATAGGCTCGATTGTCCAGTGTAAAATCATCCTTGAGCTCTAACTCCAGAAACAATCGCCCTTCGGCAACTTGGTTGATCTGAAAACTGACACCGCTACTTTCACCGGGAGCAATCGATACTTGGGCTGCGTCCGCCAATTCATCATTGAGCATCAATGTGGCGGTGAACTCTCTGGGCTGCGCACCGAAGTTCTGCACTCGCGCAAAGGCTTCGATCTGACCATTTTTCTCCAGGTTGCGTTCGGCGGTGAATGCCAAAATCCCTACGTTATCTGGAGTGTCCGTCCCGATCGCAATGTATTCAGCAGAAAGATTCCCCAAGTCGATTTGGGGTGGTCCGAAACCTCCGTCGCTGAGAATGTATAGTGTGGCGGGGAGTGCCTCAGCAACCTGGATATCGTTCAGGTCTTGGATCTGGCTGGTCCGACCTGGGTTGGCCAAGCCCGCCGCAGCGCGGAGCGCTTCATTTAGGTCCGTGGTACGATTGGTGGTGTTGATGCTCTGTATCGCCGCGCGGAGTTTCTTCTTGTCCGACGTAAAGCCCTGTTTCACGTCCGCTCGATCAGAAAACGCAATCACCATGCCGACGTCTTCCTTGGCTAGGGCATCGATCAACTGCAGTGTCTGCTCCTTGGCAGCGGCCAAGCGTGTGCGTTTGACGTCGGTGGACTGCATCGAGCTGGAATTGTCGATCATGAATATACAGCGACTGCCAAGTTTCTTTTCGCCACGATAGCCGGGACGCAAGCAGGCGAGCGCCAGGAACAGGACGACCAAGAGTTGCAACAGCAATAGTAGATTCTTCCGAAGTCGCTGCCAGATACTGTTGACATGCAAATCCTCGATGGTCTTCTTCCACAAATAGGTGCTGGGAACTTCGACCGGCAGCCGCCTGAGCTTGAGGAAATAGAGCATTACAATCAGCGGAGGAACGGCAGCCATGATCAACCATTGCCACCAATTGAGCATATTCATTGGGCTCATCGCACCAGACCTCGCTCGCGCAAGTACTGACCGACCAACACATCCGCCCCTTGGTCACTGCGAGTGAGCATATAAGTCATGCCGCGCTGTGCACAGAAGCGGCGGGCTTGATCGACAAAAGTAGCGAGCGTGGCTTTGTACTTTTTCAGAACTGCCGTACTCACCGAAATCTCAGCTTCGTCACTATCCTCGCAATCGACCAGTTTCAAATCGCCAGTCAGCTCGGGATTCATTTCTTCTGGGCTGAGCATCTGCAGTACGAACACATCCATCTGCTGTCCAACAAGTAGACGTAACGCCGACTCGTAACCCTGCTTGTCCATCAGATCAGTCAGCAACACCACGATACCGCGCCCGGTCGCGCGCAAGCAGAACCGTTTGATGGCGTCGGTCAATTCGAAAGATTCATTGGGCTGGATAGAATTTGCAAATTCGGTCATGCGCCACAATTGCGAACGCCCGCGAAGGACGGGGCTGGTTTTATTCTCGCGCCCCAAAAATTCAATCCGCACGCGATCACCGCGACACATGCCGACAAAGGCCAGGGCAGCGGCTACTTGCTTCGCGGCGAAGAACTTGGTCGGCTCCCCAAAGTTCATCGAAGGACTGGCGTCAACCAGGAAGTAGACATGCAGGTCTTCTTCTTCCAAAAACAACTTCAAATACAACTTGTCGAGTCGTGCGTAGAGATTCCAATCGACGAACCGCAAGTCGTCGCCGGGGACATAGTTCCGAAAGTCGGCGAACTCAACACTTTGCCCCTTGCGTTTGCTGCGGCGTTCTCCCTTGAGACGTCCGCGGAAAACCTTGCGGCTGACCAACTCCATCCGCTCCAGTCGCGCTAGCAGTTTCGGAGGGAGTAGTTCATCGTATGACGTTTTCGATCCCATGCGGCAACCCGTCGCAGTAAAGTATTATCAGCTCGACAATATCAGCTCGACGCGCCAGCGAGTGGGGTGTCAGTCTTTGGGGACATCGCCCAGTACAATCGCGCAATTCAGCCGACCCACTCGCTGGCGCGTCGAGCTGATATTGGAAATCGACCTGTCTCAGTGCGTTAGTCTAGCAGATTACGTCAGGCTGGCGCGGAAGTTGTCTCTACTGATTTACGAAGAGCGATGGCGGCAGTGGCTACGGCGGAGGTTTGCTCGGCGGCCAGCTCACCCAGCATAGGTAGCATGGGACCGGTGTGCGCGATCCCGGCTAGTTCCACTGCGCGATGCAATACTCGAATCGGATTGATTGCGTTGCGTAGGTCCTCCAAGCCCTGGAACTCGCTGCGAATCTTTTCGGCAAGCGCAATATCCTCGGCTTGAATGGCGCGCAACATTTGTTGAGATCGGGCAGGATTGATGCACACACAACCACTGGTAAAACCGGTGATCTCGAAATCGCGGAGGTGCGTGATGGCGGGCTGTTCGCCAATCCCACTGACCACAATTTCGCCTGGAACCTGCGCCAGCACTTCGCGCAGGTAATCGTCCTGGGCCGGATCATCGCGGACGACTGCATACTTAATCCAGCTTAGGATTCCGCTGGCATACATCTTGCCAACCACGTCGGGAGGCAACCAACGATCGTGCTTCAGGTACAGCACGATTGGTTTGCCGTAGGCCTCCACAAAACGTCGAATGCCACTTGCGATTCCACCCGCATCGGCGATATCCTTTTGCGGCAGAATCATGACCGTGGGGAATTCGAAGTCGCTCAACACGTCGACTTGATCCATCATGGTTCCGAAAGCGGGACCAACGGAGGGAACGATCAGCGTGTTTTCTCCAGCGATTTCGGTGAGAACTTGCAACAACCCCGCGTATTCAGAGAGCCGTACGTGGTACAGTACGGCGTTGCCACCGTAGAGCAACGTGTTGACGCCCCCTGATTCGATGAACCGTGCAATTTTTTGGTTCTCGCGCGCGTCGATTCTAAAATTCGCGTCGCGGGCCAGCGGTGGAACGGCTATAACACTCTCGGCCAAGCGAGCTGGAGTGATGACGCGTTTGTCCATGGGAGTTCATTTCTTTAGTCGAGGAAAAAGGGTAACCGTTCAGCGACTATCGCGGCAATCCGTGAACGATTGCGAAACCGGAGGGATCTCAATTTTAGTTGCTCCGCTCGCGACTCGAAAGGACTCTTTCCAGTAGAATTGTGCCTGCGGTTCTTAGGGTCTACACGTTTCAATTTCAACCGACTAGCAAGGGCTAATGGACAGCATCGATTTTCAACACCGTACACGACTGATATTTGCCCCGCATGCGATCGAGCGACTGGGCGAACTCGCCCGAGAACTGGGAGCTCATCGGGCACTAGTGGTCAGCGATCCTGGCGTCGTGGCGGCCGGGCATTTTGAACGGGGCGTGTCTGCACTCAAGGAGGCGGGCCTAGCAGTCGAAGCGTTTTTGGATGTGCATGAAAACCCTTCCACGGCCGATGTTCAAGCGGGCGTCGCCGTTGCGCGGGAGTTTAGGCCAGATCTGCTCGTGGCCATCGGCGGAGGGAGTTCGATGGATTGTGCCAAGGGGATCAACTTCCTCCACTCGTGCGGAGGAAAAATGGAAGACTTCTGGGGCGTTGGTAAGGCTACCGCTGACATGCTCCCTATGATGGCCGTCCCAACCACTGCCGGTACCGGGAGCGAAGCTCAGTCGTTTGCGTTAATCAGTCATGCGGAAACGCATGTCAAAATGGCTTGTGGCGATCGTCGCGCCGCCTGCCGCATCGCGATCCTCGATCCAGAATTGACAGTCACACAGCCCGCTGGAGTGACTGCCTTGACCGGCGTCGATGCCCTCTCCCATGCCCTGGAGTCGCATGTTACCAATCGCCGCAATCCGCTCAGCTCCGCCTACAGTCGCCAAGCTTGGCAGTTGCTCAGTCGAGGTTTTCCAATCGTGCTTCGCGAACCGGGGGACGTCGTAGCCCGCGGACAAGTGCAGCTTGGTGCGTTTTTTGCCGGTCTTGCGATCGAGACCAGCATGCTTGGCGCGGCTCATGCGCTGGCGAATCCCTTGACCGCCCGTTTTGGAATCACGCACGGTCAAGCCGTCGGCATGATGCTCCCAGCGGTGATTCGATTCAACGGTCCAAATGTCGAAGAACTCTATGCAGAGTTGTGGCGGGATGTGGAGCATACTGAATTGGGGCAGCATTCCACTCGCGACTCCGCGACGGAGTCACTGGCGGATTTCGTGCGGCATTTGGTTTCGCTGTCCGGGCTGGAAACGGACCTAACGAAGATTGGGATTCCCGTTGACGCCGTCGAACAATTGGCCATCGACGCCACTTCCCAGTGGACCGGCACTTTTAATCCACGTTCAGTGACCCAAGCCGATTTCCAGCGGTTGTACGCCCGGACGTTCGGCGGGATAGGAGTGAAGGAGTGAAGGAGTGGGTGGCACTGGCTGGGGCCAGTGTGATCGAAGTAATTGAGCTGGAAATCCACTGCGATGTTTTAAGCGCTCGAAGTAATGAATTTAACCCACCACGGTGTTAGCCAGGGGAGTCACTTGTCACTTGTCACTTGTCACTTGTCACTTGTCACTTGTCACTTGTCACTTGTCACTTGTCACTTGTCACTTGAACCTTGAACCTTGAACCTTGAACCTTGAACCTTGAACCTTGAACCTTGAACCTGGAACCTGGAACCTGGAACCTGGAACCTGGAACCTGGAACCTGGAACCTGGAACATTTTTGTTGGAGTCAACTTCATTACTTCGACGTGTTGGGCTGCGATTCGTCGGAACAAAACGAACTCCCTCGACAACACTGGCCATGCCAGTGCCACCCATTCGCGTCCCCGCTAGCCCAGCACTTTCCCGCGCAGCTCGCTGAGCAGACCAGCGGCATGGGCGATCTCTCGTTTTTGTCGCTCTGGTTCTTGAGGGATCTCCCGTTCGATGGTGAGCGGTCCGCGGTAGCCAATCTCCTTGAGCGTCCTTAAATACAATTCCATGTCGACTTGCCCCTCGCCGAGAGGCATTTCGCGCCCCCACGTCTCGCCTGGTCGATCGCTCCAGAGCGCGTCCTTGCAATGCACGCTCCGTACATACTTGCCAACTTGCTTGAGCGTCTCGATCGGCTGGCCAGTACCGTATAAGATCATATTGGCTGGGTCGAAATTGATAAAAAGGTTGTCGCACTTGGTGTCAGCGATGAAGGCCAGTAGCCCGTCGCCGGTTTCCTGGCCAGTTTCTAAATGCAAGGCTTGATCATTCTGGGCGGCGTGCTCACACAACTGCCGCGTCACTTGAAGTATGTCTTGATAGTGTGGTTGTTGCGGGTCGTGCGGGACGAAGCCCAGGTGCAAGGCGATGACATCACAGCCCAAGAGTCTCGCAAAATCGCTGATCTCGCACATTTCACGCAACCGCTCGCCGCGAGTCTCCGGTGGCACCAGACCAACGGTCCGCGAAACTGTCGGTATGTCAGCATAACTTTCGCCATCAAACCCTCCAAAGACAGCGGTCAACTCGATATTCAATTCCTCCAACCGCTGAAGAAACTTTTCGGCGGTGGCGGGCGTGCGTGTCGAACGATGCGGGGCATGTAGCTGCAGTGTGGGAATTCCCAACTCGTGCGCCACCTCTAACTTGACTCCCAGTCCAGCGTCAATACTGGTAAATACACCAATCGGCCAATCCGCCATCGTCGTCTCCCAAGGGTGGTAGAGTTTTTTTAATTTAAATAATTGCGTAGTAGGACAGCACCATCGCCAAGGAATTCAGCGGGTATGGCAGCCCGACGAGCCAGCGAGTGGCGCACAGGATCCTACGGACGTCCAGCCTCGCAATCTCGCCAATTTGGTAACCCACTCGCTGGCGCGTCGAGCTGGTATTGTAAAGCTAAACCACCCGTTGGCGAAACTACCCCACCAGAGCAATGATGTACAATGATGACCGAGCCCTTTGATCTGGAGCCGATCCATGCAACAGTTTTTTCTTGAGAGCACTTGGAGCTTGGGTTTGTGCGGCCTGTTGGTTGCGCTGGCCTGCGGATTTTGGTGGACGCAGTCCGGAGCGCGGGTAGCTGCGCTGTGCACGTTGGCTATGCTCGTCTTGACCACGATTTTGGTAGTGATCAGTCTACGGGTAGAAACAGATCGAGAGCGAATTCGGAAAACGATTGATGAGGTGGCCGAAGCGATTGAGCAGAACGACTTGCCACGTGTGCTCGGATACATTTATTCTGGCGCGACGGAGGGAGTTACGCGGGCCAAGCAGGAATTGCCCAGTTACAAATTTACCGAAGCGCGATTGACCCGTCTGAAGTCGATCGAGGTGAATCGCCGAACGAAGCCTGCGACGGCTATCGCCGAATTCAATGTGGCTGTGGAGATCGAGGCGCAGGGTCAACGCGTTCCGGTTCGACGCTTTGTCAAAGTCTATTTTTCGGAGCAGGGGGGGCGTTGGTTGGTCCGTGACTACGAGCATTTTGAACCGCTATCTGGTCTGGACCAGGAGTGAGCCACCGTCGCTAGTCGCTGGCGTCGCGGTAGTGGTCCCCACGGCCAGTGCTTAAGTCCGATCCGTTCTGAAAATCCTCGTTCCCAGGCTCTGCCTGGGAACGCACTGCACTGGAGGCTCCGCCTCGTCTGCCAGTACTAACAGGCGGAGCCCTGCAAGGCAGTGAGTTCCCAGGCTCTGCCTGGGAACCAGAACAACCATTATCTCAATGGTTCACTCCTTCGGATTTTTTACCCCAGTCAGAATCCTGAACAATTGGGGACAAATGTTCTACTCTCAATCAAGCTTGAACGGTTACAACCATTTACCACTCACGTAATTGACCTAAGTGCCCCATACTTCCAGCTAGGCATTCAATTCTGAAATCTGCTCTACTCATGCGGACTTGGTTTTGCTACCAACCCCCATAATGCGACCTGCCAGCTCCCTGCCGTGGCCAACTCTAGAGCTCCCCTCCAGGCCGAACTTGCGGTCCAGCCCTACAATACCTTTGCCGACATGGACGTCGACACATGAATAAAACAACGACACGCTTAGCAACCATTGGTGGCATCGTAGTCCTCGGTGCTTTTGCCATCGTATTAGCTCAAAACGATGCTCGGAATCGGGACAGGGAAGCACCCAGCATTGAATCGGCTGTCGCGCAAGAAGCTGTTCCCATCCCGATGGACATGTCCGAAGAGCCCTGGGGTTCTGCTGCGCAACTACTGACCAGCACGATGGTCGTGCGTGGCAACAATGGCCACCTGCCTCAGGCTGGCCACAATGCACTGTCGCTGTCGGATGAGTCAGACAATCCATTGAGAACTGCGAGCAGTGAAGATTACGATGATTCACAAGTTGTTCTGGCCGGGGCCGGAGTCCCAGTGGAGCCACCGGCGGCAGGCCGACCTTCCACTGCCAGTCCACCGTCGTGGTTGGGTGGCGAGGGGACTCAGCCAGCACCTGCGAGCGGTACCGCGCAATCGGCCTCGCTGCCGTCGCTCCCATCGTTTCCAATGCCTGCCAACAACTCAACTGACCGCATTACGCCCCCTGGCGGCCAAGCCCTTCTACCTTCACTGGCGGGTGGATTGCCCACAATGCCACCGACTTTGTCTGCAAATGTTGGAAATATGTCGGACACGCAGCGCCCCGCACTGCCAGCTACGAATTTGTTGCAGTCCCCTGGCATGAACGCGTCTCCGTTCCCAGCATCCGTAGCTGCAACGCCGCAATCCGAGACACCACCGCCGAACACTGCTTTGCCGACCGCAAGCCAACCGTTACCACCAAATTCATTGCTTCCTAATCCCCACTATCTAGGGCCGACCAGCCCACCCACGCTTGGCGCACCTCAGAATTCGCCGCCGAACTATTCCTCACCAAACCCAATGCCGAGCGCGGCGCAAACGGCACCACCCACTGCGTCCGCTTCTGCACCAACGTGGCCTGGGAATCCTGCTCAGGGAGAAGCGACTCCGACCCGCACTGCCGCTTTAGCCAACCTAGTCAGTAATCAACCCGGAAATCGCTATCTGGACGGATCGCAGAATCCCAACATGCTGATTCAGAAGCGAGCGCCAGAGGAAATCCAAGTCGGCAAGAAAGCGACGTTTGTGATCGCAGTTCGCAATGCCGGAAATGCCACGGCGCATGACGTCCGAGTCGTCGACAGTGTCCCGCAAGGTTCACGATTTATTGATGCCTCGCCAGCCGCAACTCCCGACGCGCAAGGTGTGTTGTCGTGGAGTCTAGGTGAAATGGCAGCGGGAGATGAGCGGACCATTACGTTGCAGATCGTGCCGGAAGTTCAGGGAGAGGTGGGGAGCAACGCACTCGTCTACTTTGCGGCCCAAGCCTCAGTGCGCACTGTCGCCACCCTTCCGATGCTTGAGATGCAAGTGCAAAGTTTGTCGGAGATGCTGATCGGTAGTCGCCAGACGCTATCGGTCGTGGTCAAAAATACTGGCACAGGTGTTGCGCGCGAAGTGCGGTTGGAAGTCGACGTGCCTGAGGTGCTCAAACATGATATCGGCGAAGCCCAATTGACAGCACCGTTGGGAGACATGCGTCCCAACGAAGTGCGCCCCATCACACTCGACTTGACCGCCATTGCACCCGGGCAAGCGGCCATCGCCTTCCGCGCCGTCAACGACGATGGCGCACAGGCTGAGAAGAAGGTTCCACTGCAAGTCCTAGCACCGCGCCTGTCAGCCAGTATTAGTGGCCCATCGCTCCGATATTTGGAACGACAAGCGACATTTGTCATCCAAGTCACCAACAATGGTACGACGGCCGCCACGAATCTAGATTTCATCGCCCACTTACCACCTGGTATGAAGTTTGTCTCGACCACTCAAAAAGGTTTCTACGATCCAGCGTTACATGCCGTCAAGTGGGGGCTGTACGAATTGCCCGTGCAAGCGGCTGACCCAATCGAACTGACCCTGCTCCCTGTTGAGCTTGGACCACAATCGATCAGCTTTTCCTCGACCGCCGACTTGGGACTTAAAGCGGAAGCCAAGCATACCGTCTCAGTCGATGGATTAGCAGAACTTGCATTTACCATCGGTCAGGACAAGCGGACGATCGAGACCGGAGCTAGTTCTACCTATTGGGTACAAGTAACCAATGTTGGCAACAAACCGGACAAGGACGTGCGACTGGCAATCCGCTTGCCCGGCGGTAGCGTCCTCCGAGACGTCAATGCACAAGTCAAATACCGTGTCGAGGGGAATCAGATTTTCTTCGAGCCTATTCCTGAGATGCGCAACAAAGATCAGATCACTTACCGCTTCGAAGTCCAACACAACCAGCCCGGAACTCAAGTCGTACGCACTGAATTGACCAGTTCCAATTGGCCCTCCGTGGTCATCAAGGAAGAGGGGACTCTGGTTTACAACGACCAGAACTAAACGCACGGTGAAGGACTCTTCTCAGAATAGTCAGCTTCCTGCGGTCTGGCGATCGCTCCTACGTTTAAGACGCGTAAGCAAATTTGTCGATCAATCTCCGATGATCCCCTCCTCCTACTTCCGACCATCGTTATTGTCGCACTTCTAAGTTGGACTACGCAGTTTTGATCGTCGCAGGTGGCCAGTTGTTGCCGTGACGAATTCATCGATTTTTCGGTCGCCCAATCTTTCGGTCGATGTCTGCTTTCGTTGCTTTCTCACGTTAAAGTTTCGTCGAACCGGCTCCATCGCTTAAAACATGCTTTCATAGCAACTCGCGAGAGCAATTGCGTAAAGACGTCGTATCGAATAACGTACATACGGACAACGCGCCCTCCCCCATTTTTCAACGAATCCCAATACATTCGGACGCCTATCGACATGCCCAACACCACTGATGCCGATCTACTCTTTCTCCCCGACAGCGAACAATTGCGATTCTTGCCGGAAGGACCCACGGCGTTAGCCCCTGGTCGCTTTAGTTGGGTCGCTATCCAACATGGTCCAGACGCTCGCAGCGGTTCACTGAATATCTTCGATGTATCCTCCAATCGCAACGAGTCTTTCGAATTGCCTGGCCGACCTGGTTTTGCTAAACCGACCACACAAGCTGGTACGTTTGTGGTGGGCTGCGAACGCGAGTTGGGACTGTTTCGCACGGGCGATAATTCTTGGCGATCCATCATCGGCGGCGTCGACGAAGATGTCACGGGGACCATCATCAACGATGGGACGATTTACGCGGACAATGTCGTTTTTGGGACCAAGGACCTGGAATTCAAAACGCCCAAGGCAGGGTTGTATTTGTATCGCGGTGAAACTGGAAAACTGCAGCGTCTCCGCAGCGATCAGATTTGCAGCAATGGTAAGGATGTCATCGACTCTGGGGCTGGTGGACTGCACTTGATTGACATTGATTCTCCGACCAGGAAAGTGGTTCGCTATCGCCTAGATCTGATTGCGGGAACGCTCTCTTCACCGGAAATCGTAGTCGACCTTAGCGATTTAGAAGGAGTGCCCGACGGCATGACGATCACACCGGACGAACAAAGTGCGATTATCAGTCTTTACAATCCTAACCCCGCCGAGTTTGGCGAGACGCGACAATACAATTTACTCAATGGCGAACTGGAACATATTTGGCGGACGCCCCTCAGTCCCCAAGCCACCTGTCCACTGTTACTCGAGATGCCGGACGGTTCAGTTAAACTAATCATCACTACCGCAGTCGAACACATGCCCATTGATCGCCGCGATCAATCACCCGCCGCCGGTGGTCTGTTTATAGCTGACACTAAATTCCGTACTTCCCCCGCCACGCCCCATTGGCCACTTCCAACATCAGCTCGTTCATGAATGGCACTTCAGCACATTCACCCACGCGCGCGTTGGGTTGGCGACTCCGCACTCGAACGCTCACCTTTGATGCGCTGCCAGCCATCATGGGAATTGTCAACGTAACTCCGGATAGCTTTTCCGATGGTGGGGATTATTTTGATGCTCAATCGGCCATCGATCATGCCTTACGACAGGAAGACGCTGGCGCGGATCTGATCGACGTCGGTGGTGAAAGCACGCGTCCTTACAGCGAATCGGTCGCTACAGACGAAGAGCTGCGAAGGGTCATCCCGGTCTTGGAGGGGCTGCTTGGTCGTGTGCAGTGTCCTCTTTCAATCGACACTTCTAAAGGCTCAGTCGCCGCAGCGGCAATTGAATTGGGAGTCGAGATCGTCAACGATGTGACTGGCTTGGAGGGTGATCCACGCATGCTGCCGCTGGCCGCAGCGACCGGAGTAGGCGTGTGTGCCATGCACATGCGAGGTTCGCCGAAAACGATGCAAGACGCTCCCCACTATGAAAATGTTGTTTCTGATATCTATCGGTATCTATCGGAGCGAAAGGGAGCGCTGTTGACCGGAGGCATCGACGCTCAGCGCATCTGTCTTGATCCAGGTATCGGCTTCGGTAAGAGTCATCTGCATAATTTGGAGCTGATTAGAGCCTGCCATCGTTTCCTGGAGTTGGGCGCGCCGATCTTGGTGGGGCACTCGCGGAAGGGATTCATTGCACAGCTCATTGGCGACAAGCAACTGCCGCGCGACGCGGGCACTCTGGGGATAAGTTTAGCCTTGGCCAGTCAGGGAATCCAGATCCTGCGTGTTCACGACGTCGCCAACACCAAACAAGCCCTACTCTGCTACGCCGCCGCTGGTGCGATCTTTTAGTGGTTGCTGTTGTCTGATTCTACTCCCCCAATTGTTCCAACTCGCGATAGACCTCTTCACGGCTTCGAAGCTGATAAAACAGGGCGCGCTTTTGGTCGGGGAGAGAGTAGTCGAAACCCAAATCGTGCAGGAACTTCTCTGATGAGCTGATCGCCATTACTTCCATCACGCCGCGCCGACGAGCTAACTCGACGCAGTACTTGACTAACGCTCCACCAATACCACGCCCCTGATGCGCGGGGTGAACTGTCAAGCATTGAATCTCGGATAGCTTCTTGGAATAGATCTCAACTGCGGAAAACCCGATCACCTCTCCGTCGAACACAGCCACGAAGCCAGTCGCCAGCAGTGCTGTCGTCTCGGCCTTGGTCCGCCGCAAAACTTTGCGCTGCTCGACAAAGGGTCGCAACAGTCCCGCGACCGCATTCAAATCGCTGTCGATGGCCGGGCGTATTGCGTAGCCCAGTGGCAGTTGGTTGGGGCTGAGTTGGTCTGTCGTCAATTGGCTAACCTTCTTTGTTTGACTGCGGGAGCGAGCGATTACTGGATGGTGTAGTGTCGGAACAAGCGTTGGTACACCTCCACGCCCGCCAACAATTGTTGCACATCGATCCATTCGTCCGGTCGGTGCGCCTGCTCAATGTTCCCTGGGCCGATCACTAACAACTCTGGCAACTGCTCGAAGCAACAGCCATCGGTTGCATAGCTAACCGACTGTGGCTGAGTTTGATTCAGTAGTTGCAGAGCGGTCGTGATCAGCGAACTATCGGCAGGTGTGTAGAGCGGTTTTAGTGGACTCTGCGAATGGATCTCTAACCCCAGCGATTCAGCTTTGAGTTGTATTTCATCCAGCACAGACTCCCAATCAGTGCTAGGCATGGGGCGAAAGAAGATGCGACAAGTCGTTTGTCCGACTGTGATATTCGTCGAGCTGGGGCGATTCTCAATCACCAAATTCATTGTCAACGTGGGTGGCGAAAAGTCTTCATTGCGGAATCGCGACTCGGTCTCGCAGCGTCGATTCAATTGCTCGATGAAGGTCAGAAATGGAATCATCGCCCAATTAGCGTTACGACCATCGGCCGTGCTGCTATGAGCTGCCACGCCGGTGCTTGTGATGTCGATGTGGCAACCACCTTTGTGAGCATTCACGATCCGCAGCGCAGTCGGCTCGCCAATTATTCCAACTCCTCTGTGTGCGACCAGCTCCGCATAGTAGGCTGAATGGCTGGCGAGTAATCTGGCACCCGCCATGCCACACTCCTCGTCGCCGGTCACAAAGAAATAGAGCGGTGCCGTCTGCTGAGCTGGATCGATCGTGGAGATGGCGGCCAAGGCGGCGGCCGTCGGGCCTTTCATATCACAAGCGCCACGCCCCCACAGTCGCCCCCCTGCGACGACACCCGCGAACGGTCCACCGTGAGAACAATTCCAACCATCGACCGAGACCACGTCGTTATGACAGAAAAAACCGATCCCTCCACCGCAGCCGCTGCTCCGCAGTTGTGGCGGACCACGCCGCGCGGCTAAACAGTTTTTCTCTATGCCGTGAGCATCGTGATAGGGCAGTGCCTCAATTTCAAAATTGAGTTCTCGTAGCAGCCCGTGCATGTACTGACTGACGTCGTGGTTGGAATGCGACGTCACCGAATCGATGGCAATCAGTGCTTGAGCGGTTTCTATAACGTCCATGCAACAACCAGTCTGTCTTGATGAAACTACGAGAACCTCAGGCGCTAGCCGTGGGGCGTTTTGAGTTGTCCATTATGGATGCGCAATCAGGGCTAATGCCTGAGGTTCACTTATAATGCAAAGTCAGCCATCGCAACACTACGCTGTCCCGCTCGTCACCGACAATTTATGTAGGACAATTCACTTCTACTGCGGCTTAAATTCTGTCGGTAGGTGCTGTTAGGGGGGACTCCAAGCTGGTATCCTATAGTCAATAAAATTCATTTTCAATACTGGCTCCTAGAGCACGCTGGCGCAGCCGCATTGCCACTTTGCGTAATACCCCTCAGGATAGACAATCGATGCTCGAAGTGAATCCCAAAACAGTCTTGGCACTTGTGTTGGGTGGTGGTCGCGGAACGCGACTGTTGCCACTTACCAAGATTCGCTCGAAACCAGCAGTACCGCTGGCGGCCAAATACCGCTTGATCGACATCCCCATTTCGAACTGCATCAACAGCGAAATAAATCGCGTGTTTGTGCTGACTCAGTTTCTGTCCAACTCGTTGCACAGGCATATTCGACAGACCTATCGCTTCGATCATTTTTCGGGGGGCTTTGTTGAACTGTTGGCCGCGCAACAAACGATGGAGGGGACAGATTGGTATGAAGGAACGGCGGACGCGGTCCGCAAGAACTTGCCGCACCTCGATCAACGCGGTGTCGAACACATCCTGATTCTTTCCGGAGATCAGTTGTATCGCATGGACTACCGCGAAATGTTGCGGACTCATATCGAGAACAAAGCGGACGTGACCATTGCCGCCATTCCAGTTCATCGCCGGGAGGTTCACGCGTTGGGTGTCATGCGCTGCGACGATACGGGGCGCGTGACCGGTTTTCTTGAGAAGCCGCAAACCGAGCAGGAAATCGATATGGTCAAGATGGATCCAGCTTGGATTGACGCGCGTGGTATCCCGTCCAATGGCCGCGAATGCTTGGCCAGCATGGGGCTGTATATCTTCAATAAAGAGCTGCTGTTCGAAGTTCTCGACAAAACCCCCTACCAAGATTTCGGCAAGGAGGTCTTTCCCGCTGCGATCCGCAGTCGTCGCGTCCAGGTCCATTTGTTCGATGACTACTGGGAAGATATCGGCACCATTCGTGCATTTTACGAGGCCAATCTGCAGTTGGCACAACCCAACCCTCCCTTTGATTTGGTCAGTCCCCAAGCTCCGGTCTATTCGCGACCACGCTATTTGCCACCGGCCATTATCGAAGGTGCCACTATTGAAGGGAGCCTCATCGCTGACGGTTGCCGCATTGGGAGTGGTACCATCATCGAAAACAGTGTTATCGGCCTGCGTTGTTTGATTGGTGAAAACGTCACCATTCGCGATAGCATCCTCATGGGTTCCGATTACTTTGACACTGACGAACAAGTCCAAGCACACCTGGCCAAAGGGAATCCTCCCGTTGGCATTGGGAGCGGTTCCAAAATAATTGGTGCTATTCTTGATAAGAATTGCCAAGTCGGTGAGAACGTGGTGGTCCACAATAGTAAGGGGACGGAAACCAGTGACGAATTCGATCCCTGTGTCATTCGCGACGGTATCCCCATCGTCATCAAAGACGGCATTCTTCGCGATGGTTGGAGCATGCAGTAACTCACGAAATGCATTATGACTGTGAAACATACGTTTGATCCATTGCGATTCCATACATTGCTGCTGAGTGCCCTGCTGGTCGTCTTGATTGGCTTTGGCCCATCAGTCAATTCCGCCGCCGAAGCTGAAAAGTCGTTCGGTGCTGGTGAGAAATTGAAGGAGTCACCCGGCTATCGTGGCCCTGTCGAGTTGGTGCTCGACGATGAAGAAACGTGGGCTGTGACGATCAATGAACTGGCTGGCTCACTTTCGCTGATTGACCTTAAACTCCGCCGTGTCGTCGCTGAAGTTGCTTGTCCAGGTCGCCCCGCTAGCTATGTCAAGTTGCCAGGGAACGAATTGCTGGTCAGTTGTCGAGACGCCGGTGTTGTGTGTCGCTTTGTTGTGCAACACGAAGTTGGTCAGCCGCTAGAGCTGCATCTCCAAGCCACCATCGACGTTGGCTTTGAGCCCTTGGGCGTGGCCGTCGATCAACGCACTGCGCGTGCCTACGTGGGACTGGTCGCTTCGGGCGAAGTGGCCGAAATCGACTTGCAACAGAACACCCTTGTGCGCAGGTTCGGCGTTGGAAAATGGCCGCGATACTTGGCCGTTTCTCCCGACGGAACCAAACTCGCTGTGGGACTCAGCGGTGAAAGTTCTTTGGCAGTATTTAATCTCCCGAGCGGCGAGCCCGCTTATGATGAACCGCTTAGCGGTGGTATTAATCTCGGCATCATGCGCTGTTCGCAAGACGGACAGTATGTCTATTTCCCCTGGATGATCTATCGCAGTAATCCGATCGATCCTGGTAATATTCGCCGCGGTTGGGTCTTGGCCAGTCGCGTGGCCCGAGTTCGTTTGGATGGACCAGCCACTCGCGAAGCCATTTCGCTCGACGTGCCACGACTGGCCGTGGCCGACCCACACGGCCTAGCCATTACGCCCGATGAAACTCGCATGGCAGTGACCTCCTCTGGGACTCATGAGTTGTTGGTCTATCGCATGGCTGACATGCCCTTCATTGGTGCTGGTGGACCGGGCGATTTGATCGACGAACGCCTACTCCGCAATCACGACGCCTTCTATCGCATTCCCCTTGGTGGTCGCCCTTTGGGAGTTGAGCCCAGTCGCGATAATCAAACCGTCTATGTCGTTAATCAGACGCTAGATGTGTTGCAAATCGTCGATCTCGACAGCCGCCAAGTGACCGAGTCGATCGCGCTTGGCGCGCCCGATCCCGATGCGACCGCTCAAATGGTCCATCGCGGCATGGAAGTCTTTCACGACGCGGGTCGAAGTTTGGACCAGTGGTATAGCTGTCGTTCGTGTCATCTGGATGGTGGCTCCAATGCCAAAGCCATGGACACATGGAATGACGGCACCGAGCTGACCGCCAAGACGGTGCTGCCACTCGCGGGTGTTACCGAAACCGGCCCTTGGACCTGGCACGGTTGGCAACAAGATCTGGATGAGTCGATTCAAAATTCGTTTGTGTCGACCATGCAAGGGAGCGCCGTTACCACCGAGGATATTCAAGCCGTCCGCGCCTATCTGGCATCTTTGCGCAACCTCGATAATCCATTTCGTTCCGCCGCCAACTCAAGCGATAGCGCCTCCTTGAGAATCATCCAACTTGGCGAAAAGCTTTTTCACTCAAGCGAAGTCGGCTGCGGGAACTGCCATTCAGGACCACGTTTTACTGATGGAGAGATCCACGACGTTGGCTTGGGCAGTGAGTCGGACAAGTATCAAGGCTTTAACACTCCCAGTTTAGTCGGAGTCTATGCCAAAGTTCGCTTGTTGCACGATGGTCGCTCCAAGTCGTTGGAGGACGCATTGACCAACTGGCATTCCCCCAGCGAAATTGGCGGCGGCGCTGAATTGACTACTGAGCAACTATCGCAGTTAATCGCCTACCTAAAAACCCTCTAGTGTCACCGCTGAACTTTTCTGGCTCTTCAGAAGAATTAGTGGGTAACAACCTCGGGCACCAGGTTTTGGGAGGCATGGCAGGGCAAAAAGAATAGCTCGCTTGGCCTCGGTAGGACTCATGATTTACCGAGGTTTAGTTTTTGAATATCGAATGATTTTTGCTTAAAGCCATTCTTTTTGCCCTGCCATGCCTTTGAAAACCTATCAAACTTGCTTCGATAACTTGAGCGAAACTTGAAACTTTCGGGAGAAATTCTCGTAAGCGCGCCGACTGGGTAAGCCAGTTCAAGTTTATGCCCAAAATGCGAGGTAAAGGGGAGGTTTTAAAGAGTTTAACGGCCGCCTAGCCGATCTATGGACGATAGCCGACAAAGACGGGATACATTGCGCCTATTATTTGGGCTAGCATTTGCCTGGACCACTTGGTGGTCGCCGTATGCGTCGGTTTGCCAAGTTGCGAGCACGAATGGAGTCGCCTCGACATGAACCTGCCTAACACTGCCAATCCGCTGACCGCTGGTTTTCCATTAGTTATTCCCACGCAGAGTCAACAGCCAACCGCCCGTTTGATCTTACGCAGCAATGGCGGGCAGGTCGTGCAACAATGGTTAGTCAAACAAAACAAATGTACGCTGGGTAGCGCAAGCAGTTGTTCGCTACGATGTGAGTTGGCTGGTATTGCACCCTACCACGCGTTATTGGTGATTGGTGCTCGGCAGATTTTCATACGCGCTCTAGCACCCAAGCTAACGCGCGACGGCCGCTCTTTCAATGAGATTTTGCTGACCGACGAGGACAGCCATTTTGAAATCGCGGGCCATCGTTTTGAATTGTCGCGGCAGGGAGAAACACTACGCTCAGCCGCCAAGGCCGAGGGGAGTCAGCCCGCACGACTCAAATTTACTCTCGCTCGTCCCTTCGAATTGAGCAGTCGCAAAACCGTGGCGAGTACAATCGTCGCGCAATCGCCACGAACTGCGGAGCTGACCCCGGTCAGCTCCAGTAATTCAGATTCCAAGTGGGTCGCGCAACTAATTCAGTCGGCACTTGAGCCGCTTGAATGCCAGTTGCACAATTTGATCGAGCCGCTGACAGAACTCCAGAACGAATCGCGAAAACAGCGTCGACTCCGCAAGAAACGCCGCCTGTCGAAGGCTGAGAATAGCCAGTCGCCTTCACCGTCAGCGGAAGCAATTGAACTGGCCGCTGCGGCGATTGTTCCCAAAGTCTCGCACCAAGTCGAAGAACTGGCGGTCAAGCACGCCGCCGCGATGGCCGTACTGACCGAGCGGATTTGCGATGTCAATCAGCAATTGGCAACCATCGAAAGTATCGTCGCCAACGAACGCGATGCTTCCCAGTCGTCAAGGGTTTCCGCAGACGAGGCGAAGTTGGCTATTGACAACTTGCCCATCGAACAACTTCAAAGCGGAATTTCCGCCATCACGATCGCCATCGAAGACTTACAAACTCAAGCCGCGCAAGAGAATGGCCAAACCCGCAAATGGAGGTTTGCTTCTGATGAGCAACTGATCGGCTTAACGGAGATTGTCAACACTCTCTCTGCTCGGGTGTCGGAGGTTCACAAGCTGGCCGCCAGCGAAAGTACCCGCGAGCATGAAGCACAGGAACAGGTTGAGGAACAACAATGGAAATCCGAAGTCAAGCAGCATCTGATCGGCCTGAGTCAACTCGTCTCTGACATGTCGGCCAGTGTGACGGAAGTTCAGAGGTCGACGCTGAGTGATATCGCCCAGGGGCAAAAAGTCGCCACACCTGGCGTCGATCAGCAATGGCAACAAAATACTCAGGAACAATTGCTCGGACTGACGCAAGTCATCGACGGCTTATCGGCCAAGGTGGCCGAAGTTCACACCACCACTGCGAATAATGTTTTGCAGCAAGCTTCGGTGGCGCAAAATAACGACGACTTGGAGTGGAAGTCGACCGTTCAGGAGCAAATGAACGGGCTGAGGCAAGTCATTGAAGGCCTGTCACAGACTGTTGCGGAGGTGCATCAGCTTGCGTTGAGCGGTATCAAAATTGATTCAGGATCAACGATCGCCGCAGTACCGAATCGCGATGACGAGTTCTCAGCACTGGCGAGTATCGCAGATGATTCTGAAACAATGAGCCATGCTCCCAGGGCTTTCGCCGTTGAAGAGCCCATCCAAGAAACGCTGGCCGAGCCGTTCACGGAAGCCTTCCAGGAACTTTTTGAAGAACCGACGAGCATTGATGCGCCTTGGGAGGCGCTGAAGAATCCACCAATCAACGATGCTGATCGATTCGAGTTTCAATCAGTCATTCCCGAGCAAGTAGATGATTACGAAGAGCCAGCGGCCGATCACTATCTGGTCGAAGAGTTCCCTGAGCCAGTTGACGAATTGCCAGTTGACGAATTGCCAGTTGACGTATTGCCAGTTGATGAATCAGCAGTTGATGAATCAGCAGTTGATGAAAGCTCTCATTCGCTACCGAGTTGGTGGCGAGAAGATGACGACGAACAAGCGGCGTTGTCGACCTCGCAGATCGAGCCAGAGACTGAGGACGACGCCCAGCAGCTGGTCCTGGATTCAGCCGAGTCTGAATCTAGAGCCGAGGACGATTATCAGTCGCACGCGTTCGACGAGCCTGAACCGGTCGCGATGCGGAACGAAGAGTCGGAAGAGTTTTTCGGACTAGCCCAACTCAGATCTGACGAACTGCCGCAATCCGAATCGGAACCAGTTGCCATTTGGAGCGAAGAGCCGAAAGAGTTTTTCGAACTGGCCGAACTCAGTCCTGACGAACCGCCGCGCTCCGAACCGGAGTCAGGTGAAATTCGGAAAGAAGAGTCGGAAGAGTTTTTCGGACTGGCCCAACTCAGTTCTGACGAACCGCCGCGATCCGAACCGGAGCCAGGTGAAATTCGGAACGAAGAGTCTGAAGAGTTTTTCGGTTTAGGCGAACTCAGTCCTGAGGAGCTTGTTTCGATCGAGGATGTGCTGATTGCGAGTCCAGAGGCACCCAGTGAGGTAGCTGACGCGGTAGTCGGTGAGGAAGACGGCGACAGCGTTGAGGACTATATGCGCAAGCTATTAGCGCGTATGCGTGGTGTGCCAGAGGAGGAGATCGAGTTGAACAAGCCAGCGCTGGCACCAGTCTCAGCTCCAGTACGGGCGGCACCGAAAGTGGATCCCGAAACTGCTCCTGCCCAAATTCCTGCCAGACCAACGTCGACCAGCGGTCCGCGGACAACCGTCTTTGCACAACAGACAGAAGTCGATTCGCTGGAAGTTACGGAGCCATTCGATCCCGAAAAGTATATGCCTCGTGCTCTGGCACCCGATCGCAACAAAAGTCTAGCCGCCATGCGCGAACTGGCCAATTCCTCAGCCCGTAGCGCCATTCACAAAAGCACCCGGCAGCGGCACGTGGCAAGTATCCTGCTGAAAGGGGTAATCGCCGTCATTGGTCTGTTGGTTGGTGGAATACTGGTCGCGATCAATGGTCTCAACCTAAACATTGGATTGGTGGCAACCGTAGCTTCGTTCCTGGTGGCTGCCATCTGGGGCTATGATTCCCTCACCAGTATTCGACCGATGCTCAAAGCTGGCCTGGTCTTGCGCCCACAAACAAACAACGCCCGCAACCAAGTCAAAGAAGAAGTCGATTGAACTTGTCCCCTTGATTAAAGTAAACATCGTTCGGGAAATAAGTATCGGATCTTAAACGTAGCTGCGGTCGCCAGACCGCAGGGAAGCTACGTTCTGGCGAACGTAGCTACGACAGTTACTTCTCGCACGATGCCAAGGCTGATGAAAATCGCTCCACCAACCACTGGGTCGGTTCGATGCCACAGGAGACGCGAATTGTCCCTTCGTCAATTCCAAGTCTCTCAAGCGTCTGCGGTGCCGTGTTCCGATGGCTGGTGGAAACGGGATGCGAGAGCGTGGTGTTAACGTCACCCAATGAGGGAACGAAACGAATTTCAGGGCGCAGTGCTGCAAACAATCGCTCGACCAGGGCACGATCTGGAGCAACCTGAAAACAGATCATCCATCCAAAGCCACCGCGGAATTGTTGCTCAGCCAAACAACGGCTGGGAGAATCCGTGAGCCCTGGATAGTCCACTTGCTGGATCGCCTTGCACGTCGACAGACACATAGCTAGGGCGAGCGCATTGGCACAAGCCCGCTCCAAACGCACGGCCATTGTCAGCAAACCACGTTGCGTCAGATAGCAATCCAACGGGCTGCTGGTCCAGCCGAAAGTTTTAATGGTTCGCGCTAGCTCGTCCATGAGTTGCGGATCGTGACCGGCGATCATCCCCACCATGCCGTCGCTATGTCCGTTCACTTGCTTGCCAAGGCTTTCGACGACGAGATCGGCGCCCAACGGAAGTGGTCGACACAGCAAGTGGGTCGCAAAAGTGTTGTCGACCACCAGCTTGCCACCAGCCTGATGTGTCGCCTCGGCAAGCCTAGTGAGATCGGGCATGCGCAAGCGTGGATTTGTGAGGGTCTCAATGAAGACATAGTCCACTCGCGATGTCGCCAACTGAGCGACTTGCTCCGCGTCGCACGGATCAAACGTGTGCACTTCGATTTGCCAACGCGCCAACCTCTGGCCCAATAACTGACTTGTCTCACCGTACAACTCCTCTCCCATCCACACCCGTGCCCCCGGCTGTAATCCAGTCAGTGCAATTGCCGCGATAGCACTCATGCCTTGTGCTGTTACCACGGCGCGCGTGGCACCATGCAACGTCGCTAATTTGTTGGCCAGTGATCGCGCGTTGGGGTGCGCAACTCGGCGGTAAACAAACGATTCTCCCTGCCCGGTCATTGCCGAGTCGGCTGCGGATGGTGACTCCAATTGCCAGACGCTGGTCAGCGCCAGCGAATCGGCCTGTGGCAGGTTTGCACCGGCTGATGGCACGGGCGTTTGCAAGGCGGCAATCTCTAGTTCTGCCAGCCAATGGTCGAGTTCGGGCGAGTTGGGAAGTTGACTCATGAATAGCTCTGCCAGTTCGTCAAAAATGTGATATGGTTTACCCCCGTCGACTCGCAAGTTATGTCGCGTTGTACAGCGACACCTAGTGATCAAACCAAGCCCGATGTGCAAGCGAGTGGGGAACTTTTGATGGGAGCATGCACTTGAATAAAGCCAAATATCAGTGGGCTGCTGTCGGGGATATCAACGCCTACTTTGGACTGATGCTCGACAATGTAGCCGGTTTAATTTTAATTGTCAGCCTCCTCCATCAGAACTTTGGATTCCCAGTCGATTTTGCGCTGCAAACGATGATTCCAGGGACGGCCATTGGGGTTCTAATTGGTGACTTTGCCTTTTTCCTGATCGCTCTGCAACTAGCCCATCGCACGGGTCGTCATGGGGTGACTGCGATGCCGCTAGGACTCGATACTCCCAGTACGTTTGGCATGGTTTTTTTTGTGCTTGGGCCAGCCTATTTGGCTGCACTTACGCCATTGGGCGCTGGGGAAGGCCCACACACTTCTGAACAAATGCAAACAGCGGCCATGGCCGCTTGGCAAATTGGTGTGTGCAGTATTTTCTTAAGCGGACTCATCAAAGTTGCTTGTTCATTTGGAAGCGGCTGGGTGCGAAACGTCGTGCCACGAGCGGGCCTACTTGGCTCGTTAGCCGCGATCGCGCTGGTGCTGATCAGCTTCCTGCCGCTGCTGGAAATCTTACGTTATCCGCTAGTCGGTCTAGTCGCCTTGGCTGTTGTCTTGACAGCTCTGGTGGGACGCGTTCCATTGCCTTTTAAAATTCCAGGAGCCGTGGGTGGATTATTGGTCGCGGGATCGATCTATGCCATCATGAGATGGGCTGGACTGTTAGCAGAAAGCAGTGCGCCGCTATTCGATCCACAAGATGCGCTGCTCCCAACGGCGTGGATGCAAGCCCTAACGTGTGGCTGGCTCAGCGCCATGGGAGAAACCGTCAAGTATCTCCCGGTGGTGATTCCGTTTGCATTGGCCACGGTTGTGGGTGGGATTGATTGTACGGAAAGCGCGGCAGCGGCGGGTGACGAATACGAAACGCGAACTGTCATTGGAGTTGAGGCGATAGCCACCTTGTTGGCCAGTCTCTGCGGCGCGGTGATTCAGACGACTCCATACATTGGACATCCCGCCTACAAAGCGATGGGAGGACGAGCTGCTTATGTGTTGGCGACAGCTCTAACAATGGGCATGCTGGGTGTTACGGGACTGTTTGGTTATTTCTACGAATTCATTCCGAAAGCGACCGTCTATCCAATTCTGGTGTTCGTCGGATTGGAAATCGCCGCTCAGAGTTTTCTCGCCACGCCACGACGCCATTATCCGGCCGTGGCCCTGGCCTGTGTGCCAGCGCTCGCCACATTGGCGGTATTTTTCGTCGGACAGATTTTTGGTGATGCAGCGCTATTTAGTAAAGGCATTGGTCCAGGGACACTGCTAAATGAGGAGTTAAAGACAAATCTGGCGACCACAAGTCTTCTGGCGAGTGGCTTTATTGTGACGAGCATCCTGTGGGCATCTGCATTGGCCATGGCCATCGATCGCCGCATGGTAGCTGCCGCCTGCTTCTATCTGGTCGCCGCTGCCTGTACGCTCTTCGGTCTGATGCACTCCCCGCTCCCCAATTCACCTATACTCTTCCCCTGGCAGGTCGCTGGCCTGCCGAGCTCGTTGGTACTACCCGCTGAACACTTACCCACTGTTTTATCTTGGACGCAAGGCTATTTGATAATTGCGGCGCTCATGGGGATGTGGGCTGGTTATTTGAGTCTCAGTGGTCAAACGCGAAGTGCGTTTCTGTTGGACGACTAAAACCAAGCCTCACGCGATTGCGCCACCTAGTTCATCATCGATGTGGGTGCGAATGATATCGTCAAAGCTGTTTTCGACTTGGAACCCTAAAGAGAGTGCGCGCTGAGCTGTGAAGCACCTGGGCCAGCCGGCGACAATGGACTGTACAAACGGATCGGGCTGGCGCACGATGCGTGCGCTCACTGCAGGACCAGCGACTCGTGTCAGTGCGGCAATCTGTTCTCCCACCGTCACCGCCACGCCAGGGAGTGTCAATGCGCGATGATTGCCTATTTCGGCGGGAGTGATTTCCGCCCCCCTCAATAGAAAGCCAACAGCCGAGCGCGGCGACGCGTGCCAATGTAAAACGCTGTCATCTACGGGTAGTATCGCCGTTTGTCCGCTGAGCGGTTCGCGAATAATGTTGGAAAAGAAACCAGACGCCGCTGCATTCGGCTTGCCTGGTCGGACGCAAATCGTGGGGAGTCGCAATGCGATGCCATGGACGAATCCCTTGCGTGAATAGTCGGAGATCAATAGTTCACAGATCGCCTTTTGCGTGCCGTACGATGTGAGCGGAGTGTGGTGATATTGGTCTGGTATTGGTTCGGGAAATGGAGTGCCAAAAACAGCAATGGAACTGGTGAAGATCAATTGCGGCTGAGTCCCCGAGAGTCGAATGGCTTCGAGCAGGTTGCGCGTTCCGTCAAGGTTAATGCGGTAGCCCTTTTCAAAATCCTGCTCGGCTTCCCCCGAGACAATGGCTGCCAGATGGAAGATGACATCCGGTTCCCCTTTCAACAACTCCTCAGCTACTCCTGGGGAGGAAAGATCACCTGTGACAGTGGGCGTATTGATACCAGAGGCTTCGATAGGGAGCGGCGGTACAACATCAAATAGGGTGCAGCGCGTGAGTGGTCGTCCATTGAGCTGTCCATCGGCCAACAAACGCGCCGACAGCTTGCGACCGATCATCCCAGCGGCACCAATTATAAGTACATGCATCTACGCAATCCAATGGCAAAGTGTGATGTTTATGTTTAATAACCGTTTAGGCGATAGTGTTTTTCCGTTGCGTGCGCGGGCCGATAACCGACGCGGATCGTCGGGCCACTTTATCATTTTGCCGCACATCTTTTTGTCGGTGTGTTCAAGTTTTTGCCGCGCCCAGTTGCCGCTACCAACGGCTAGTAGTTTTCGACAAAAACATGTGCGGCAAAAAGATGAAACTCTCGGCAGCAGAGTCAAATACTATCAGCATTGACTACGGCACTTGTTGGGGAACTACCGTGGAATCGACCAGGACGCGGCGCTCGACCAAATCAAAGACTTGACCATCTGTCAGTGTAAGATAGTCGGGCGCATCGGGGTAAGCAGGCGAGCGACGATCGTAGAAGTAGACGGCACCGCGTCCGGTAATTGTGGCTTGTGAACCTTGAACAATCAACGCGGTGGCCTCATCAATTCCGATTCCTAACAATTGTGGGTAGCGATTGACCAGTTGTTTCATATCGGGATGCCGACCGCGTTCGGAAAAGTGCTGGTCGATGGCCACGCCAGTTAGGAATCCCAATCCGCCGCGTTCGTAGCCAGGTGCCATGATCTGAAAGTTTTCGATGGGCGTTGCGCGGGCTAGATAGCGCGCTTGAATGGACGCTCCGGCTGAGGAGCCGCCAATCACACCGCCGCGCCACAGCACTTTTTTCATCAGCTCGTGCGCACGTGTGCCGTAATAGGAATCTGCCAAGTTCCACTGACGACCACCACCGAACCAAATTCCTGTGGCAGCGTTCAACGGAGCCAAGAAGGCTTCATCGGAATGAGCTTGTTGCCGGTCTTTGGTGTGGAGCTGTGTGCTGTGATTAACGCCCATGACTCGCCACTTTTCCATGATAGACGCACTCGCTTCCACCGTCTCTTGTTCTTGGCAGGGAATGTATACCAATCGGGCTTGGTCGACTCCTCCTGCCAAATCAACAAACCGCTGCATCAATCCTGGTGGCATCCCACCTCCCCCGACAATGAGCAGCGTCCCCTTGGCCACATTCGGTGGCTGAGGTTGCGCTGGGGGGAATGGCTCGAGTGTTCTATCAATAGCGTCTCGCCGCCACTCAGTCAAATCGGCCAAGCGTTCTTTGAGTGTTTGTCCCTGTCGTTGGTGGGGAGCGATGGATTCAACGCGCGCAGGTAGATTTGCTCCTGCGGGTAGCATTAGCCAAGCGCGACCAGTCCCCGCCACGCGAAGTTGGCGACCAGCAAGAAGCAGCAAAGTGTGGGGCTCAAGTCCTAACCCAACGCAGCGCGGATATCGTTTCACATTCTCCAGCGAACGCTGCGTTAGGTCTGACGCGAAATTCATCTCCAGCACACAATCTGGCAGCAGATCGAAGCCCGATCGTTCGGGGGTAGCCTGTGGGCTATGGCTGGGGAAATATTTTCCAAGCATGTTGGCCGCTGAACCAGTGACGATGACGGTCTTGCCCACCGCCATTTGTTTGTTCAACCACTCCGCAATGCGCTCTGTATCAACTGTCGAGGGGGAGGCCACACTCGGCAGTTCTATGTGCCAAGCGATGAAATCAGGAACACGTTCCGGCGGTAGCCTCAGGGCCCGATCAAACTCACATGCCGTGACAACTGAAAATAGATCCCTTTCTGGAACGCGTTTAGCCAGCGCGGTCGGTGTTTCACCGATCTGCCAACATTCTCCCTGGAGTTCCTCCGGAGGAAGTAATTCGGCGAGATATTTCAAGTCATTGCGTTCGGCGGTCACCACCAGTCGACCATTGATTTTTAGATCTATCGGCCAATCTTCAAACCGTTCGTCAAATTCTTGCGCCGTCGCTAAGCACGCATTCAGACCGCACAGACAAATGCAGAGCCATTGAATTAGTCTGGATCTCATATTGATAGTTATACCTAGACTGTTAAGTGATAGGCGCGATACCAGTTTACGAAATGGGCCAACCCTTGTTCGATCGTTGTGGCGGGACGGAAGTCAATAATGCGTTCCAAGTCGCTGATATCGGCGTAGGTTTCAACTACATCGCCAGGTTGTAGGTCGAGGTAGTTCTTCACCGCGCGTCGCCCCAAGCAATCTTCTAAGACTTCAATAAAATGCTGCAGTGTTTCCGGCTGGTTGTTGCCGATGTTGTAAATTCGGTAAGGTGCTTGACTACGGCTTGGATCGGGATGTTGGCAGTCGTAGTTCGCATCGGGTTCGGGGACCACATCGATCAAACGCACGAGCGCTTCCACGATGTCGGCGACGTACGTAAAGTCACGTCGCATCTGGCCATGGTTGTAGACATCAATCGGTCGCTCCTCGACGATCGCCTTAGTGAACAAATAGGCGGCCATGTCGGGGCGACCCCATGGACCATATACCGTGAAGAATCGCAGCCCAGTCGTCGGTAAGTGGTACAAGTGGCTATAGGTGTGAGCCATCAGTTCGTTAGCCTTTTTGGTGGCCGCGTACAAACTGACGGGATGATCTACGTTGTGATGGGTGGAAAAAGGTTGCTGGGTGTTGGAGCCGTAGACGCTACTACTGCTGGCATAAATCAAATGCGGAGTGTGTTGCTGACGACAGCCCTCAAGGATATTCATGAATGCGATCAGGTTGCTATCGACGTAGGCGTGTGGATTACTAAGCGAATAGCGGACACCAGCTTGCGCGGCCAAATGCACGACACGCGTAAACGGCTCTCCGGCGAACAACGCAGCCGTCTGTTCGCGATTGGACAAATCGATTTCGTGCTGCGTGAATCTAGGCTGTCCCTCAAGCTGTCGCAATCGGTCGCGTTTGAGTTGCACGCTATAGTAAGGGGTCAAATTATCGACCCCCACCACATGTTCGCCGCGGGCTAGCAAGGCTTGGGCCAAGTGAAAGCCAATAAAGCCCGCAGTGCCGGTTACCAAAATCTTTCGCATAGCAGTTATGAAGCCATGTCTTCCAAGAAGGGCAACGGGATGAGATTCCCTTCTGAATCTCGGCAATCGCATTCGAAGTGCTCGGGGAACAGGGCTTCGCTCCCCAAGATCTGAATGTTGACGCTGCT
Organism: Pirellulaceae bacterium; assembly: GCA_041741715.1. Taxonomy (GTDB): domain Bacteria; phylum Planctomycetota; class Planctomycetia; order Pirellulales; family Pirellulaceae; genus Aureliella. Next base: position 61,487 of record JBGSJT010000054.1, read on the forward strand.
GCTTTCCTCGATGTGCATCACATCGCGCCGCTTTTTGTTGTTGAGATAGGCAGCGACTTTATCATTGACGCGGATTGTCACTCGGCAGGCGCGGGGTTGTTGGCAAGCCATCATCAGGACACGCACCACTTCGATCGCCATGCTCTCTCCGGTCTTAACTACGGCGCGACCCTGGCAACATGGGCAGTCTTCGTAGACGCTCCGTTTGAGGCTGGGACGAATGCGCTGGCGGGTCATTTCGATCAAGCCAAAGGGGCTGGTTCGCAGCACTTTAGTGCGCGCACGATCGCGACGCATGGCATCGTGCAGCGAGCGTTCGACCTTGCGACGATGAGTTTCACTCCGCATATCGATAAAGTCGTTGACGATCACACCACCTAGATCGCGTAAGCGAAGTTGTCGCGCGATCTCCTTGGCGGCTGACATATTGAGTTGAAAGGCGTTCTCTTCGGCCGATTTTTCGGTCCGAAACGATCCACTGTTGACGTCGATGGCGACGAGTGCCTCAGTGGGATCGATGACAATGGAGCCACCTCCCTTCAGCGGCACAGTGCGGCGATGGATTTTGGCGATCTCTTTCTCCAAACCATATTTGTGATACAGCGGCTCGCGACTGTCATACAGTTTAAGGCGACTGACGTAACGGGGCATGGTGAGTTGCAAGAATTCTTTGGCGCGTTCGTAGGCCCCCTTTTCGTCGACAATGATCGTATCGATATCGTCGGTGAAGATATCGCGGATCGTACGAATGATCATGTCGCTCTCTTCGTAGATATCTGCCGGAGAGGGGGTGTTCTTAACGCGCTTGACCAAAACCTTCCACAGCCGAACTAGATAGGCCATGTCGCGCGACAATTCGCGTTGGGTTCGTTCTTGTCCAGCCGTGCGAACGATAAATCCGAGCCCCTTAGGAGGATTGAGTTCCAGGAGCATGTTGCGTAGTGTGCGGCGGCGTTTGTCATCCTCGATCTTGCGACTGACCCCGACGCGTCCCAGGGCGGGCATCAGGACTAGGTAGCGCCCCGGAATGCTAATGTAAGTCGATAGGGTTGGACCCTTGGTGCCAATCCCTTCCTTGATGACCTGTACCAGAACTTCGTCACCGCGGCGAAAGATCTCTTGAATGGGAGGTTTAAACCGGGGACGCGAACTGAACCCACCGCGACCAGGACGCTGGCGGCTACGATCATTGCGGTCGGGTCGTTTGCCCCCGGCTGGCCGCGGACCACTACCCCCCGGCCCGTCGTCATCGGACTCACTATCCTCGTCGTCGATATCAGCCCCGGGAATATTCCCTTCCATGATTTCTTCGGGGTCGTATCCCCCTTGACGGAAGTACTGCGGTTCGACATCGCTAATATGCAAAAAGCCATTGCGACCGACTCCGAAGTCGACAAACGCGGCCTGGATACTTGGTTCGAGATTGACAATTTTTCCTTTGTAGATGTTCCCCGCAAAGTTATTTTGACTGGCTCGCTCGGTGTAAAGTTCTTCGAGCACGCCGTCTTCGAGAATCGCAATCCGGCATTCTTCCGGCTGCGAAACATTGATCAGCATTTCTTTTTTCATAGTTTGTTCCTGATTGAACCGGCGACCAGTGATCGCGGAATTCGAAAAGTGGTGTTGAATCTGTTAAGTTGCTACTGGTGGCACGTTCGGCTCCAGCAAATGAACGGCGGTTCGCTGCAGCGTCCAACCATCCTCAAGTAGATGACCGAGGCCGACATGCGCCAGCAGTTCGCTGGGGCGAATGGAGCCCGCGGCCAGATTGGGTAGTGAGAAGAAGAAATAAGTTCCTTCGATCTTCAACTCGAAAAAGGGATCAGAGGTTTCACAACTGATCATTTTCCCCTCGCGCTCAATGGGGAGCAGCGGCAGTTGCTGAATCGCTTGAATCCGAGCTTGCAGGGGTGAGGTATCTAGCAGTTGGTGTTCGATGCGGTAACTGGCCCCCAGTACTTTGGCCTTGCCCAACGCGCGCTCCAAGGCTTGCAACTCGAGGAGTTCCATCCCCTCCGGCATTTCACGTCGTAGTACCTGATCGATGGCAGCGATGTCAACGACCCCCAGAATTTCCAGCTCGACCACTTCATCCAGCGCCTCGATCCCCAAGGCCAGCGCCGATGGAAAGCTGATCAATGGTTTGGGATGAAAGCCTTGACTGAAGGCCAATTGCAAATCGGCGCGGCGTAGTAGCCGCTCCCAGACGCGTTGCAAGTCGCGATGGCTAATCCAACGCAGGTCGCCACACTTAGTGAAGCGAATCCGTAAACGTGTCTTGTCAGCGATCGGTCTGGCTGCAGTTGGTGATGGGCTGATAGGTTGCATGCTGGTTATACTCCCAATGTCATTTCAGGGAGCAACTCCGCAAATCGAGTTTTCAAATAGGCGTCGACCTCACGGGCGGTATCGAAGTCGAACACGCGTTGGGCAAGCTGCGTACAGTCGGATAGTCGCACCTGTCGCAAGGCGTGCTTCATTTGTGGTAGCGAAGCTGGGGGGGCCGACAGCAGGCGTACTCCCAAGCCGACCAGCAGCAGCGCGGTCACCGGGTTGGAACTCATTTCACCACACACGCTCACTTCAACATCAGCGGCGCGGGCGATATTGACGGCGGAGCGAATCAATCTCAGCACGGCCGGGTCATGGCCAGCATATAAATCTGCCACGTATTCATTGCCGCGATCGACGGCCATGGTGTATTGGATCAAATCGTTAGTACCGATGCTGATGAAATCGACCTCCTGAATGAAGTGCTCGAGCATCAACACGGCAGCCGGGACTTCGACCATCATCCCGACTTCGATCTTTTGGGGTGGTGATAAACCTTCTTCAGCCAAATCGTCGATGACTTGCCGCAGCACCATCCGCGCAGTGCGCAGTTCGTGCAGGGTCGTGATCATGGGGAACATGATTTTCAATTTACCCAGCATGGCGGCGCGGACCATGGCGCGGAGCTGAGTACGAAACAGCTTGGGTTGCCGTAGTGATAGGCGAATACTACGCAGGCCGAGGAAGGGATTATTCTCTGGCTCAAGCAAAGTGAACTTGCCGACCTTATCCGCTCCCAGGTCGAGCGTGCGCATGATGACTGGCAAGCCCTGCATCTTGGAGACCACCTCGCGGTAGGCCTCATACTGTTGCTCTTCAGTCGGCTCGACATCGGCTCCCAAGTATAGAAACTCGGTGCGATACAGTCCGATCCCCTCGGCACCGCGAGCCAAAGAGGCGGCCACTTCGTTGGGGAATTCAATATTCGCCATCAACGTAACTTGCGCGCCATCCTTCGTAATAGCCGGCAAGTCGCGAATCTCCGTCAGTTTTTGAACACGCCCCGCGCGGACATCCATGCGTTCCCGATAGAGCTGCAACGTCGGTTCATCGGGCTGAAGGATGACACGACCACGAAAGCCGTCGACGATCACTAAGGCCTCGCGCTCGATGCGATGCAGGAAACTCCCTAGACCGACCACGGCTGGAATTTCCAAACCGCGAGCTACAATCGCCGTATGTCCTCCGGGACCACCCACCTCAGTGCAAAAACCGATAATCTTGGAACGATCCAGACTGGCCGTTTCGCTGGGGGTCAAATCGTGGCTAAGCAGGACCGACTGCCCCGCGCCACCGGTCACTTGTAGGGGAGAACCACCCAGGGCCTCCAGCAGCGTTCGCTCCACGTCGCGAATGTCGCTGGCCCGCTCTGCCATCATGTCCGAGCCCATGTGGCGAAAGGCGTGCGCGTAACGTGTCAGGACGGTCGAGACCGCAAACTCGGCGCTGTAACACTCTTCATCGATCAGACGCGTCCATTCATGGTGCAGCGTCGTATCGAGGAGCAGTTGTTGATGGGCGGAGAAGATCGCTCCGACTTGCTCACCGATTCGTTCAGCCGAATCGCGGCGATGCTGATCCAGACGCGTCGACGCTTCGGCTATCGCCGTTCGCAAGCGTTCAATTTCATTGTGGCGATCTGCCGAGTTTATCTGAGAGCGAGTAATCCTATAACCTTCACGGTCAAGGATCAAAACCTTTCCGATGGCAACTCCCGGCGAGACCGCAATACCTTGCAGTTCGAGCATGAAAAATGGGGCGACCTGTCGACACGCGACCGCTGCGAGGCACCTGACAAGCAGGCCTCGCATGGCTGGGGCAGAGTGTGACCGATGTGCATAATATGACCAGTGTTCGGGTAAGTTTCGGTGGGGTAGTCGCGGTGGCAGGGTATGAGTCCAAGCCGCTGGCCTTGGCCTAGCGGGTTGCGTGACATTGTTCGTGGCACTGTTCGTGTCATTGTTCGTGGCACTGTCACGTTAGCTCGTCTGCTCGCTGGCTACCTCCGAATCGGATTCGTCGAATCCTTTTTCAAATAGTTCGCAGAGCGTTTCCAGGGCAGCTTCCGCGTCGACTCCGCAGGCCCGCAGATTGAGCTGAGTACCTTGCCGAGCACCCAAAGTGAGGATGCTCATGATACTCTTGCCGTCAATTGCCTGACCATCTTTGGTGATTTCGATCTGGCACTCAAACCGCCCTGCCGCCCGCGACAACATGTCGGCTGGGCGCATGTGAATCCCCATGGGATTGATCACAGTCACAACTTTTTCAAGCGTGGGTGACATGGCGCGTTGGGTACTTAAGATCGATGGTGTTTGGCCGGGGATGCTGGTGGGACGCACCACTACTTATACAAAATGATTGTTGTCAGCTTCTTCGAGTAACTGCATAATGTCTTCAGCAGTCTTGCTCTGTTTGAGGAAGCGACAGAAGGTTTCATCTCGCAGTTGTCGCGAAATGTTTTCCAATGCCCGCAAGTGATCACCAGGTCGATCGGGGGGCGAAACCAACAAGAAGAAGAGCTGGACCTTCTCTCCGTCCAGACTATCAAAATCAACCCCGTCGCTACTGACCCCTACCGTCCCCACCAGCTTGTCGACGCTGGGGTGCTTGGTGTGTGGAACGGCGACGCCACGGCCAATGCCGGTGCTCCCCAGTTCCTCACGCTTCATGATCGCCTTGATGATGTCGTCACGGTCAGCCGATTTGATATTTCCGGCTGCAACCAATGAATCGACCAATTCCGCAATCGTGGTCTCTTTATCCGAAGACGCGAGCTCCGAACAAATTGATTTGGTACTAATAAAATCAGAGAATTTCATATTTAAGCCTTTCTGTGTGTCACCGATTTTTCAGTCCTCTTGGGGTTGAATCGATCGATCTGTTTGCGAACAGAGGATCGCCAGAGAACTGTGCCCGCTGGAACGGCTCCAAACGCGTGCCGGCCGAACCAACGGCCAAGCGATAGAGCCATTCGGCGCGATTACTCTTCTTCGTCGACGAATTCGTCGATCGGCTCCGGTGTTATGTGTTTGACGCCCGTCGATTTGTGACCGGTCAGTTTTTCTTTATGTTTACGAAGCTGTTGTTCTACTTTTTGTATCGCCCCATCAAGAGCGGCGATGACGGTGGAAGCCTTAGCCGACGCCACGAAGTCGTGGGTGTGCTCGGCTGAGACATTGATTTCAACATGCGGTTCTTCTTGACGCTGTAAGTCGACTGTTACTTCAATAGCGTTGACACGGTCAAACAACCGTCGAACCTTCTCTGACTTCTCGCGGATGACTTCCTGATCATGGGTACTGAGTGATCCATGGCGAGCGGAGACATTGACTTGCACTTAATTGGGACTCCATGTTGTGCGTGTACGTTGAGTTTGCTCAAGCTGTTTCAAGAGCCCGTTCAATGCGCCTATTGTATCCATCCCAGTTCCGCTCGCCCAAGCCCGTTGAGCGGCTTATCGGTGAAAAATGATCAAACGCTTAACGATCAAGCGGTGTACGAATGTTCATTTTGACAGATTTTGCTATCAGCGCCAACTGGGCAATTGACTATAACTACCATCTCGGAGCACTTTATAGGCGACCGGCAGCTATTTTTTACGGTAGCCGAAGTCACAAGACTTTGGTCGGATGGTCCAAAGTCTTGCGGCTTCGGCTACGACGGGTAAATCCTTTTCTGCCGATCGCCATACCACTTGTTTGGACGCTTTGTTGCGGATTGCCACACCATGCAACCCATCTTGATCGCCTGGCTGCTCGCCGCATTTTTATCCATCACCGCGCTCGCCAAGCTAGCCCGTGGCCGCCAGGCCAAGCTCGTCACGGCCCTCCACGGCTATGTTGAGGAACAGCTTGAGTGGTCGCGCAAACGTGCCAAAGCTTCTCGACTGGCCCGCAAATTGGCTCAAGAAAAAGCAGAGGATGAGGCCGAGCAAACGCGGTTGACCGAAAATCCAAATGCAGACCCGCGTTTCGATAAATACGACCACCAGAAAGCGGCCTAGGTCTGCTACCTTAGCATCGTTCGGAAAATTTCTGTCGTAGCTACGTTCGCCAGTACGTAGAGACCCTGCCCTCTGGCGACCGCAGCTACGTTTAAAATCCGACCCTTGTTTCCCGAACGTTGCTTAGGTAACCAGTTGCTTCGGTAACCAGTTGCTCAAAAGCCCACAGCTAGCGCCTCAGGCTCACGAAATCACAGGCTCACGAGTATTCGTGTTGCAAGATCTGCGCCGATCTTAACGGTCATAGGCTCTATCGAAGCTTGATATCGCCCGAAGAAATCTCCACAGTACGCAAGCCCTCTCAATCACGACCTAAGCTTGTGGGTACTGTTGGTAGGCCCAAGCTGCAGGTGTGGTGCGGATGCCGCCGCTTCTGGAGTTCGACTATGACCTTTATCAAACGCTACTGGATCGCTGGCTTGGTCATGACCTTGGTCATAATCCACGCCGTGATTATCGGCTATGTCCGATCGGAAGCAACGCGGATTAAAGTCACGGCCAGCAATGAGATTCCACTGGGGCTGTTCTACGTCCAGTCGGAAGACAAGCAGCGGATGACGCAACTGCGTGTCCATGTGCTAGTACCACCTGAGAAACGGTTGGCTGCCAAGGCCACGATCGAGCATCACCGCTGGCTCATTCATGAAGCGATCGAAGAGACGCTGCGTCAACTCTCCCCCTCGCTACTACAAGACGCCGTGCTACTGGAGATCAAAGACCAAATTAAATTGGCGATTGACGAAGCACTTCACGAACCTCTGATCGAACGCGTACTGGTCAATGACCGGGTGGAACTCCCCATGCAACGTTTCGAATACCAGCTCCCCGGTGATTTGACCGCACCCGAAACCATCTATACCAGCCAACGAACTGAAGAATCGGAAGAGGAAGTCGAAAAGGACTAACGGTAGCCTGCCCCATCCAGCGGTGGAGCCGAGGGGTAGGTGCCATCGTACCAGGGCTCTTGCCCATACGTAGGTGTAAGCGGAAACCCACGCGATGGCTGACCGTTGGGTGCCCCCCCCCCAAAGCCTGGCTGCCGAGGATCGTATTGTCCCGGTCCGTAAGGGGGAACAGCCGTCGGTGCCGTAGCGTTGCCTGGAACTCCACTAAATCCCAGCCCACCATATCCAAAGCCACCACCCTGTCCGAAATAGCCGTTGGTAATGCCATACGGAGCTTGTGGTCCCCAAGCGTCGTAGGGGACGGCATAGGGGCGAAACGGAAAACGCCATTGCTCGTAGGGGACAACGGGGCTTCCCCACTGTTCGACGACGTGTAGATTGTCTGCCGATTGGCCCGCCTGCAAAGTACTGCGATAGTGCCTGTAGCCGCTGCGTGAAAAGTCTTGGCGGTGGGGGGCTACGGGTGATTCGGCCTGTGCATATTGGTCTACCCTCTGTCCCGTCACGCGATCATGAGTATAGGTGGAGGGCCACGTCGCCCAATCGTCGCCCAAGCATGACTGCTGGTTATTGAGCCACCCCAACGATAGGGCCAACAGAATAATTCTCAAATCGATTTTTGGATGAATGGTAAACATAGCATTCAGCCTAATCGCTGGTCGAGTCGACTGGCTATTTTTTTGCATTTTGTCCTAACTTGCTCCCCCAAGCCAATCCAGAATTGCCGATCATAGCGATTCTAAGCATCGTGCGACTTCAAGCATCGTGCAATGAATTGGTGGCCTTAGGGACACAGCTTTTTCTTGGGTGGTATGAGCGTCCCCCGTTCACGCTGTGGGCACGGACAACCTGGCCCCTGTTTGGATGTCGTGTACTAGCTCGCTGCCGTGCTGTGTCCCCGTATGCTCCACACCTTCGGCGAATGTTTACGATCAAGTGCCCTTCCTGTCGGGCACCTCTACCTCGGCCTAAGCCTAGAACCGACGTCTCCGTTCCGCTAGAATGGAGTTTACGCATCGGACCTCCGATGGCTTACTCTTCCTCACCCTTGCTGAGTGGTAGCGACATGAGCTTCAATAGTGCCCTGGCAACGACATTGCAGGAACACCTTGCTCAGCTTGGTGGTATTGCGGCGGATCGTGTTCGTTTACAACCGGCTCCCGGTAAGGCAACCGTCGAAGAATGTATCGTACTAAACGAATTGCGATCCGAAGGGCTGTATGAGTGGGTGGATGGCACGTTGGTGGAGAAAGCGACGAGTTACGAAGCATCGGTGGTTGCGCTGACCATTGCACGTATTGTGGGAATCTTTGTTGCCAACGGTCGACTTGGTTTGTTATCCGGTCCCGACGGGTTCTTTCGACTGGCGTCGGTTTTGCGTGGACCTGATGTCGCGTTTGTTGGCCGCAACCGCCTACCTGGTGGCAAGTTTCCAGCGGAGGCTTGCCCGACACTGGTTCCGGACTTTGTGGTCGAAGTTTTGAGTCCTGGGAACACTAAAGCCGAGATGGCTCGAAAACGCATCGAGTACTTTGCCGCTGGTACGCAGATGGTTTGGATCGTCGATTGTGCTCACCGCAGTGTTGCCGTGTACACGAGTCCCTCGGATGCCGTGGTTGTTGGCCAGGACGAGGTCATCGACGGTGGCAATGTGCTTAAAGGATTTGCGTCACCCGTCGCCGACTTCTTTGCCGACCTCGATATCGGTGATTGATCTCAAAAAGTTGTCCGTGGGTGGTGGAAGCCGGAAAGTCGACGTTCCCACGCTAAGGCAAATGAGCGACAAAAAGATGTGCGGCAAAACGATGAGGTAGTCGAATGATGCCGTGTGGCCCTCAGCGAGCTGCTCTTCCATGTTCCTCAGGCCAAACACTCAGGGCCGGACAAGTTTAGCATCGTACGGGAAATAACTGTCGTAGCTACGTTCGCCAGAACGTCGATTCCCTGCGGTCTGGCGACCGCAGCTACGTTTAAGTTCGGACAGTTATTTCCCGCACGATGCTTAGTTGGGAATTCGCATCTCAGGACTCCTGACCCGAAAATCTGTGGACTCGTAACTGTGGAGAAGACCCATCTTTTTGCCGCACATCTTTTTGCCGCATGTATTAGAGAGTCGAGCTGCACGACCTGCGGTGGTGCGATCACCATGTCCAATAGACGAACCACCAATTTCTTTTTGGGGGCTCGTCGCCGGTGAGAGAATGCAGTTACAATTTATATGTCCGTTTGTCGCCAGTTTGGGTGGTGGAAACCACGATGATACCAACCGGCATTAGCGATTCTAACCCGCTGCGGCCCGCTTGCGGGTTCACTATGTATCGAAAATTTCTGCGTTCTAAAATCCATCGCGCCACGGTCACGCAAGCCGACCTAGATTACGAAGGTTCGCTGACGCTCCCCCCCAATCTAATGAGGGCGGCAGATATCCAGCCTTACGAAGCAGTGCAGGTTTGGAACGTCACCCGCGGTAGCCGCTTGGAGACCTATGCCATCACCGGCGAAGAAGGGAGCCTCGATATTTGCGCCAATGGTGCAGCCGCACATTTGATTCGTCCAGGCGACGTTGTTATCGTCGCTACTTTTTCGTTTGTAATCGATGCCGACGAAGTTCCAGCGACGGTCAAACCCAAAGTGGTGTTTGTGGATAATCAAAACCACATGATTCGGGTCGGCCAAGAAATTCCCGGTCCGCGCCGCCGTGGTTTGCCCACCGAGCGAACCGATAGCTGTTGCTGAGGTTCACTCCGTTAACAGAAAAACCTCAAACCGCTGTTGTGATTGAAAACCGAACTGGCCATACAACTCCAGCGCGGGCCAATTCTGTTGGTCGACGGCCGCTACCAGGGCGGATGCCCGGCGGTGTGTGGCATGTGTAATCGCACGGTTGACCAACTGCTTCCCTAAGCGTTTGCCGCGCGCCTGGGGGAGCAAGCCCAGATAGACCAACTCTAAAACTTCATCGCCATGCTCTTCCAACAACAGGCAGCCCGCTGACTCGCCGCGATACTCGAGCACTTCCCATAAGCGGCCCATCGATCGCAACGGTCGCCCATCGAGAAAACCGTCCAGCACCTGTGCTCGGGTGCGGAGTCCATTGAGAGCGGGGCAGTCGAGAGTTTGCAGAAATGTCCCTTCAATCAACCTCGCCAGACGTGTGGTGGCTAAAGTTTCGGCGGCTCGCCACAGTAGGGAGGAAACCGGGGGGTGGTGGTCCATCTCGGAACCGATTCCCCCTCGAGTCAAATCGAGCCAGTGATGCTGCACATGCGTGAGACGGGTCAGTCCAGCTCGTTCAAGTAATTGGGAAGTAACCTGGTCCTGCTCGGGGACTACGGCCTGAACCTGCGCCACGCCGCTTCGCCGCAGTTCGGCGGCTTGCAGTACAACCATCTCGATCGCCGCGTCTTGGAAATCTGGCGTGGCGCGAACTCCCCCCAGCGTGGCCACATCACCACTGAGCAGCTTAAAATAGCAGGCGGCGACGAGAGTTCCGTGCTCATGCCGGACGCTTGGCAGGAGCGAGCTTCTCAAGCTGCTGGGCTGCCGTGCGAGCCGTTTTGCAACGTCCGCTACCAGCGCCACCCAATCAGCACTTGACATGTTGTGGTGAATCCAACGCAGCGTCTGATGTATGCCGTCCATGGTCGAGTCCACGTATCGAAAGTTGCAACGCGAAAGCGACTGACCGGCGGAGCGATCAGCGACTGACCGGCGGAGCGATCAGCGACATTAGTTCTTATTGCCGTTCTTGGGGACCAAATGGCTTTGTAGGTAACTGGCCCGCTCAATGTTGCGATCAGCGACAGACAGATGATGGCCACGTAGCTTTTGCAAGTGCGCAGGTTGGGTATGCACGAAGAGCTTATTAATTGTCGCGATCTCGATCGAACGGATTAGCCCCAAGTTGACTCCCATGCGGACCTTGGACAAGTAGTGCAGGGTTTCTTCGCTGCTGATCTTTTTAGCCGTACATAGAATCCCATACGCGCGGCTCACGTCGTCGTGCAAATCTTGCTCGCTTTCGTTGACTAGAAATTCGCGCGCACGGCGTTCGTATTCGATAATGCGCGGCACCACTTCTTGCACCGTGTTCACTAATTCGGCTTCGGTCCGCCCGAGCGTGATCTGATTGCTGACTTGGTAGAAGTCCCCCATGAACTGCGAACCCTCACCATAGAGTCCGCGGACGGCGACATTGATCTTTTGCAAACTACGAAAGACTTTTTCAATTTCGCGGGTGATGACCAGCGCGGGCAAGTGCAACATTACGCTGACTCGCAAGCCAGTCCCGACGTTAGTGGGACAGGCGGTCAAGTAACCGAGCGTCTCATGAAAAGCATAGGTGAGTTTGCCTTCCAGTTGATCGTCAAGTTTGTCAATGCGCTCCCAGGCAGATTGTAAATCCAGACCACTGCACATGACTTGGATTCGCAAATGATCCTCTTCATTGATCATCACGCTGAACCGCTCGTCTAAGTCGATGACGACCGCGCGATCTCCCTCCCCTTCGGCCATCTCGCGACTCATTAATTGTCGTTCGACCAAGAACTGTCGATCGACTTCGTCCAGCCGCTCTAGATCTAGATGCAGCACATTAGTCCACTCGCTGATCGATTCGATCTTAGCCCGCGTTGATTTGGCGATCTGCGTACGTTCTTCGCGACTAGCGCGACGCACAAACGGGAACTCGGCCAAATTGCGGGCCAAGCGAATGCGGCTGCTGATCACGATATCGGATTCCGGTCCCGAACCGCGCAACCATTCACCACATTTTCCAGCCAGTTCTTCTAGTTTCACGTTGGATTCATCGACCACAAAAAGCTTGATAAAGAATTGATGAAAAGTGAGTCTGGCGGGCTCCTCCCGCGCTAACCTTCCGGCTCCGCCTCGGGATTATCCTTCCGGCTCCATCCTTCCGGCTCCGCCTCGGGATCAAAATTCTGGATGCGATCTCGCAATTCGCCTGCGCGTTCGTATTGCTCCTGCTTAACAGCATCCTGCATTTCGCGCCGTAATTGGATCAATTCGTGCTGTCGATTAGGGGATCCCGACCGACGCTTGGGACGTTTCCCCTTATGCGTCTTGGAACCGTGAATGTTTTGTAGCAACGGCTCTAGATCGCTCTGAAAAAATTCGTAGTCGTAACCGCACCCCAGCCGTCCAGCTTGCCGAAACTCGGCAAAAGTGATTCCGCACACCGGGCAGGTCTTCTTATCCAGCTTCGCCAATTGCTCAGCCGTCTGTTCTAGTTTGAGTTGTTTGGCGAGCATACCCGCCAGGGCGCTGGTTGGCGAGTCGGGGGTGTCTTGCGACAAGTAAACGCGGGCGTGCTCCTCACACAGATGTACCATGATCGGGCCGCTGGGTTCGGTCAATTCCGTGATGTGGAAGGTGGCCGGTTTTTCGCAATGCTGGCACTTCATTCCATGCCATCCAATCTTTGGGAGGGACTGTCGGGAGAGTCTTCACTGTAGATCATGATACCTATTTAACTGACATTGATCGACTCAGGGGGGACCGGAATTTTTTTCTGACTTGCCTTCATGAACTTGTGACCTAAGATTTTTAATGAGACTTGCGGAAATCTCTCCGCGCTGGGCTAGCCTGTCACAATCGTTGCAATTGGAACGCGCGACGTGGTTCGCCCCAGAAAAGTCTCACTTTATGTCAAGATGTTCGCGGCGCGCGTTGACGTTTGTCCGCTGCGCTGGCATCAATTTGTTAGGTGATTTGACGAGTCGCAATTTACTGAACGCCCAAAGTCGCACGGAGAATTTCAAAATGTCCCATCGCAGCACCTTGCCGCTGGTCGTTTGTGTAACGATCGCTAGCTGTGGACTCGCTCCGCGCGACGCTCACGCTGGTCCGCTGCTTGATTGGCTGTTCGGGCGTCGTGCTGCGCCCGCTTACCCCGTCGGTACACCGGTCCCGATTGGGAGCGGATATGGTGCTGGGTATGGCAACAATTATGCAGCCGGTTACGGGGGATATCCGGCCGGAGCAGCTCCCACCGCTGGTTACGCGGGAAATTACGGAACCTACTACAGTTCGCTGTTGCCTGCGATTGGACCAGCCGGAGCGGGCTACACCGCCCCTATGCCTTCGGGAATTGCCGCAGCCACGATGCCAGCGACAATGGCACCCACATTGTCCTATGTGCCGAATTTCCGAACCAACGCGCAGCGCGCGCCGGTCACCTACTATCGTCCATTGTTGACCACCGATCCCAATACGGGTGCACAGGTCGTTGCTATGGCACCGTGCACCTCGTATGAATATATGGCGCAGCGCGTGCCGGTACTGGGGCGTAGCGCGTTGTTTGGCTCCAACGCGCCACCCGTTTTTCAACCACCCTCTCAAGCCCTCCCAACGTATACCCTACCCAGTGGCGGAGTGCCGTTGGCCTACTCGGCTCCCGCCATCACCTCACCCTACTCGACCGCCTACGGTGTCGATGGCACCAGTCGTGGCTATGGCGCGTACGCCTCACCACCGTCCTCCGCGGGAGCTTGGTCAAGCATGCCTTCCCCAACCATCGCCCCCAGCAGCATTGGGCCAGCAGGCAATTATCCGACTGCTCCCTTTGGGCAATCCTCGTACTACGGCACCGCCAGCGGCGGCTCGTGTGGTGGCGTTAGCGTGGGTCCCCCCACACCTTGGCAAGAGGTCCCTGGGCTGACTGCACCACAGGCCCCAGCCACCCCGCCCCCCAACTACCAGGCACCCAGCTTTCAGGCACCCAGTTATCCTCAAGCCACCGCACCCTCCCCAAATAACTTGGCTCCTCCAAATAACTTTGCTCCGCCATCTACCTATGCTCCGGTCCCTGGTTACGCATTGCCACCAGGTGCAGGCGTGCCGTCGGAAATCGTTCCACCCAGTGGCTTCCCAGGCAACAGCCCGCCAAGAAGCAATGACCCAGCCGATTTTCAACCGCAGCTTCAATCCTATCCCCTGCCGGGTAGCAGCGCGCAGTCCACTTTGCGTCCTCAATTGCGGAGTATCACGCGTCAACCTCAAGCCGGCGAATCGCCGCGCGTCAGCAGTTCTGGTGGAGACGAAAGTGATAGTTCACTGCGGCAATTGCCAACGATGCTCCCCATTCCAGCACCAGACGATTTTCAACACCAGCCCCGTTGGAATCCGCCGTTATTGCGCGACGGCGATATGACCGCCATGCGGCCCATCCAGCCAGAGGTAGCGCAGTTGGCTGGACAGTCGAAACCGATTCATTGGGCCAGTTTCAAGACTTCGGATGATAACTATTCGAGTATCGCGCGATCCCATACGGTAGAACTCCCACAGTCCACGACAAGTCGCCTGCGGCCGATACTCTCTCCCGCTCTTGGAAACACCGGTATTGAGATGGCTGTGGAAGCGAGAGTCGAAGTCGCTACTGTCGAGGCAAAATTAATGACACCTCGCACTCAGCCAACGCCTACGGCCGTGCGCCCGATGTCATCGAATCCGCGTCAGACAGGTGGCTGGAAAGCAAGCCGTTAAGCGTCTCGTTTTTCAGTCTCGTAGCGACGCGTTTCGAAGTCGCAACGCGACGACAGGTGCTAGCTCGTGTTCCTGTTCCTGTTCGGGGACGTTTCGAGCACGAGCACCGTTTCACTGAGCACGAGCACGACTTCTGGATTGAATTTGGGGGCAATTTTGTGCGCAATGTCCAGGATTTGCATCCTGGGCTACCACCCCCAAGCTTTTCGATTGAGACGAGTCCTATTCAGGTTTCGCACGCGTCGCTGCGACCGTTTGTCAACAACTAAGAATTCGCTACTGTCAGCGAATCAATATTAGCACCTGATTGGCACTAAAATATCGCCAAGTGAGGTAGCCACACAGCCACTCTGCGTCAATAATAGCAGGAGTGAAGTCAGTACTGTGTCGCTCACCGATCACGAGGCTCAGCATCATGATCGACAGGTCGCGCACCACTGCAGGCCCACAGCCTACTACTTACGGCATTCCCCCGGCTCTTTCAACCACCTGCCGTTCCCTAAGGTTCCTTCCTGTGTCTGCAACTTGCGACTTCATCCCCGCCTCCCACTCGCTGCGGAAGGAACCGACGATCATCGATCGAGCGCGTTCATTTCGTCTCTGTCGCGTGGCGGCATTCCTGCCTCTTCCGTTTCCGCGTAGAAGGATTCTACCAACACCGGTGGCCATTCAATGAACAGCTATAGCCTCGACTATATCGATGATCTTTACGTCCAGTACATCCAGGATCCGACCAGTGTTTCCGAAGGCTGGCGAAAATACTTTGAGGAGTTCTCGCTGGCCAGCCAATCGCTGCTGGGTAGCTCGGATGTAAATGGTGAGCTGCTGGCTGCGCAGTCGCATGGCAGCGTGGCGTTGGCTGGCGACGAGCCGAACGAACATGCGCGATCGATTCGCGATGAGGCCCTGTGGCTGGCCGAGATGCAGGACAGAGTCGACAACTTGGTCCGCGAATATCGCGTGCGTGGACACCTCATGGCCAAGCTCGATCCGCTAAAGAGGCCGCGCGCGAGCAAGCCTGAGCTAGCCCCAGAGTCGTACGGGTTGAGCGAAGCTGATTTGGCGCGCCCATTTTCTTGCGCGAATCTGCAATATGTTAATGGTCGCACCTTGGGAGATATCCTCACCAAGCTCCGCAATACCTACTGTCGCTCGATCGGAGCGCAATTCATGCACATCGACAATCGGACGGTTCGCGACTGGTTGCAACGTCGCATGGAAAGCTGTGAGAATCGACTCGAGTTGTCGCGCGACGTGCAAGTTCGCATCTACTCGCGACTCTCCGATGCGGCGACCTTTGAAGAATTCGTCCGCCGCAAATTCGTCGGTGCTAAAACTTTTTCACTCGAAGGTGCCGAAAGCCTGATTCCGCTGCTCGATCTGGCGCTGGAAAAGGCTGGCCAACAACATGTCGAAGGTGTGGTCCTGGCCATGGCCCACCGTGGTCGTCTGAATGTCTTGGCTAATATTCTCAACAAACGCGCGCAGAGTATCTTTTGGTCGTTCGATGATCCACGTCCCGACATGCATCGCGGGGCCGGAGACGTGCGTTACCACTTGGGATATAGCAGCGATTGGAGCACCAGCACGGGTGCCAAAGTACATATTTCATTGTGCTTCAATCCCAGCCATTTGGAATACGTCAATACCGTGGCCCAGGGTCGTTGTCGCGCCAAGCAAGATCGCGCGCACGACGACCGGCATTCGAAATTTATGACCATCCTCATACACGGCGACGCGGCCTTTGCCGGGGAGGGGATCGTGCAAGAGACGCTCAATATGAGTGAGTTGCCTGGTTACAAAACAGGTGGCACGCTGCACGTCATCCTCAACAACCAAGTTGGCTTCACCACCGAACCGAATGAAGCTCGTTCGTGCACTTATGCCACCGATGTCGCCAAGATGTTGCAGATCCCCATCTTTCACGTCAACGGTGAAGACCCCGAAGCGGTCGCCCAAGTCGTCAGCTTGGCCATGGATTTTCGGCGCGAGTTTCGCAAGGATGTCGTCATCGATATGTACTGCTATCGTAAATGGGGTCACAACGAAGGGGATGAACCGCGTTTTACCCAGCCCGAAATGTACCAAGCCATCGATGAACGCAAGAGCGTCCGCGAAAGCTACTTGAAGCGTCTGCTCAAGATGAACGACTTCACGCGCCAAGAGGCTGACGCCATTGCCGAAGTGCGTCAAGCTAAACTGGAACGCGAATTTGAATTGGCTCAGCAGGAAGAGTTCGTCGAGGACTTGCAGACCATGGGTGGGAACTGGCAAGGATACTACGGTGGTCCCGAGCCAGATAACGATCTCCCACAGACTTCCATTGACCTGCCCACAGCGCAGCAGTTGCTGACCGGCTTGTCCAGCTATCCGTCGACGTTCAATATCAATCGAAAACTGAAACGCTTCATGGAACTGAGACAGGAGATGTCGCTCGGTCATCGCGAACTGGATTGGGCCACCGCTGAAGCCTTGTCCATGGGGAGCTTGTTGGTCGCCGGTTATCCGTTGCGACTGAGCGGTCAAGATTGCGAACGTGGAACCTTCAGCCAACGACACTCGGTGCTGCACGATGCCGAGAATGGTGACAAACACGTCCCACTACGCAGTTTATCTTCCGATCAAGCGCGTCTCGATATTATCAACAGTCCGCTGTGCGAAGCGGGTGTGCTCGGCTTCGAATACGGCTATTCACTCGACTGTCCCGATGGGCTGGTGATCTGGGAAGCGCAATTCGGTGACTTCTGGAACGTGGCCCAAGTGATCGTCGACCAGTTCATCACCAGCGCCGAGGATAAATGGGGGAGGCTCAGTCATTTGACGATGCTCCTACCGCATGGATTCGAAGGGGCGGGACCGGAACACTGCTCGGCGCGTCTAGAGCGTTTTTTGTTGTTGACTGCCGAAGACAACATTCAAGTCACTCAACCGTCGACCCCCGCGCAATACTTTCACTTATTGCGACGACAAGCCATGCGACGCTGGAGTAAACCACTGGTCGTCCTGACTCCCAAGAGCCTCTTGCGACATGCTGCCGTGGTCTCTCCTTTGGACGATTTCACCACAGGTAGTTTTCGCAAGATCTTGCCTGATACGCGCGCTTCACAAGAAAATACCAAACGCATTTTGATGTGCAGCGGCAAGATCTACTATGAACTGGCTGAGAAGCGTCAACAGCTCAATGTCGAAAACGTGGCCATCGTACGACTCGAGCAGTACTATCCGCTCAAAGAAGAAGTTCTACTCGATGCGCTGCGCGACTACCCCAGCGGAACCGATTTGGTGTGGGTCCAGGAAGAACCGACCAACATGGGGGCTTGGACCTTCCTGAAAGTTCGTTTCGGTGATTTTCTGGCCGATCACAACTTTAAGCTGCGGCGCATTTCTCGCGTCGAATCCGCCAGTCCCTCCACTGGTTCCGCCAGCGCTCATAAACTAGAACAAGACGAATTGATCGTGGAAGCCTTCGCTGGATGCAACTAGTTGGACCACCCAACGTTGCAACCACGGGGTGTTTGCAGCTATGGGGTGTTTGCAGCTATAGGGTGTTTGCAGCTATAGGGTGTACTGGTTCCCAGGCTCCGCCTGGGAACCCACTGCCTTGCAGGCTCCGCCTGTTAATACTCGCGGACGAGGCAGAGCCTCCAGTGCAGTGCGTTCCCAGGCAGAGCCTGGGAACGAGAGTTCGCAGAACAAAGTTAGCAAAAAACAAAGTTAGCAAGAAACAAAGTTTTGGAGTTTCCTCATATGCTTGAAGTGAAAGTCCCCTCGGTGGGCGAGTCGATATCGGAAGTGCAAATTGGTCAATGGCTCAAGAGCGAAGGGCAATGGATAGCTCGCGATGAGACGCTGGTTGAATTGGAAACCGAAAAGGCCTCCGTCCAAGTCCCAGCGGCTGAAGCGGGCTACATACGCAACGTTCGCAAGCAAGTGGAGGAGTTCGCGGCAATCGGTGATGTGTTATGCGAGATCGAGCCCGCCGAAGCGCCAGCAGGTAGCAATTCCGCCGATTCTTCTGGCATTGGCGGTGCAAATTCAGGAAGTACAAATCCAGAAGCTCCGTCAGCGACCGATTCGCAGTCTCCGCGCGTCATGCCCGCTGCCCAGCGATTGATGGAAGAACGCGGACTTTCTTCCCAGCAGGTCACCCCAACCGGTCCGGGTGGACGTATTCTCAAGGAAGACGTATTGGCCGCACGAGCTCAACCCTTGCCAACCACCACGCAGCCCAAGGCAAAGCCCGTCTTGGAAACGGGGGTCAGCACTTCCGCTTCCTCAGGTGTAAGGAGTAGTTCCGCCGAAATTACACGCATGGAAGAGGTCAAACCGCTTAGCATGATTCGCCGCACGATTGCCGCGAGGCTGGTTCAAGCACAACACTCTGCGGCGCTGTTGACGACCTTCAACGAAGTCAATATGCAACCCATCATGGATTTGCGTTCTAAGTACAAAGACGCGTTTATCGAGCGACACGGTGTCAAACTTGGATTCATGTCCTTCTTCGCCAAGGCGAGCGTGGAAGCGCTGCGGCGCTTTCCGACCGTCAATGCCGAAATTCGTGATAACAACATTGTTTATCGTCACTATAACGATATTGGCATTGCCATCGGTGGCGGTAAAGGATTAGTAGTCCCCGTGCTGCGAAACGTCGAACATTTGAGTTTTGCAGAGGTGGAGCGAACCATTGGCGATTACGCGAAAAAGGCAATGGAAAATCGCTTGCTTCCCCAAGATCTCGAAGGTGGCACTTTTACAATCAGCAATGGTGGCGTGTATGGTTCGATGCTCAGCACGCCCATTGTCAATCCTCCCCAGAGCGCCATCTTGGGGCTGCACGCCATTCAGGAGCGTCCCATGGCAGTTGACGGCAAAGTGGTCATTCTGCCCATGATGTACTTAGCCTTGACCTATGATCACCGCATCATTGATGGTCGCGAAGCAGTGAGCTTCCTCAAGACAGTTAAAGAAGTCTGCGAAGATCCAACGCGTCTGTTCTTGGAAGTCTAAGGCAGTATGTCGCATCCAGCCAATTCTGAGCCTTCCGAAAGTAGCACTGACGCCGCGCCGCAGGTCGTGTGGCATGAGCATTTGGTCGATCGCGCCACGCGCGAGAGTTCGCTTCATCAGCGCGGTTGCGTCGTCTGGTTCACAGGACTCAGCGGTTCAGGCAAGAGCACCGTGGCCAATGCGGTGGATGTGCTGCTCAATCACCGCGGCGCGCACACTTTTCTGCTCGACGGCGACAATATTCGTCATGGTCTGTGCGCTGGGCCCAATCTACTCGCCCCTCGGCACGATCCTCCCTTCGCCGAGCGTTTTGGGCTCGGCTTTGGTCCACTCGATCGCGAAGAGAATATTCGGCGCATCGGCGCCGTGGCACAACTCTTTGTTTCGGCTGGCCTCATCACCCTGACCGCATTTGTCAGTCCCTATCGACGCGACCGACAACGAGTTCGCGAGTGGGTCGAGTCGCATGGCCGGCCTGGTGACTTTATCGAAGTATTCGTCGATACTCCTCTGGAAGTTTGTGAAGCCCGCGATCCAAAGGGACTCTATAAGCTCGCTCGACAAGGCAAGATCACTAATTTCTCCGGCATTAGTGATCCCTACGAACAGCCCCAGTCGCCGGAGCTTCATTTAAGTGGCGGTCAATTCGCGCCCGAGCAACTCGCCCAACAAGTCGTCGATGAATTAACCCGTCGCGGTGCCATCACCGATTCTCACTAAAGTCGCTGACCGCCTGCTTATCTTTTTGCCAAACATCTTTTTGTCGGCGAGTTGAATCCCAGGTATGTTCCGGGCCGTGTTTAGCTTCGCAGTGTTCGTACTCCAGTAGTCACTACCACTTTTCGACAAAAAAATGTGCGGTAAAAAGATGAAGTACTCGGGGTCGATATCGACTCAGACCGCATGAAATATGCTTAGCTATCCCATTAGATTACGAAGCGAATACTATGCCCAAAATTCTTTGTTTTGTCTGCGTTTGCTGCTTGTTTTGGAGTCGTACGCCATTTGCGGCCGAGCAACCCAACATCGTAATTCTTTTGGCCGACGATCTGGGGTATGGCGAACTGGGCTGCCAAGGGAACGCGGAAATACCGACGCCACACATTGACTCGATCGCCGCTGGTGGCATCCGTTTTACTCAAGGTTATGTCACCGGCCCAAATTGCAGTCCCTCGCGCGCTGGATTAATGACGGGCAGGATTCCGACTCGCTTCGGCTACGAATTTAATCCGATTGGCCCCCGCAATGAAGATCCGACGATTGGCCTCCCCGCCATTGAGCGGACGATCGCTGAAATGTTGCACGATCAAGGTTATACGACGGGGATTGTCGGCAAGTGGCATCTAGGTGGTGCGGCTGCCTATCATCCACTTCGACATGGGTTTGATGAATTCTTCGGATTTACGCATGAAGGACATTATTTCGCTCCGCCTCCCTATGCTGGTTTGACCACCATGCTTAGACGAAAAACGCTCCCTGGCGGCGCGGAGGGACGCTGGCTGGGGAATAACCTCATCTATTCATCGCACATGGGAAACAACGAACCCGCCTACGATGCCAACAACCCCATCGTGCGCCAAGGTCAGCCCGTCGATGAACAACAGTACTTGACCGACGCCTTTAGCCGCGAAGCGGTCAGCTTCATCGATCGCCATCGAGACAAGCCCTTCTTTCTTTACGTCGCATACAACGCTGTCCACAGTCCACTCCAAGGCCAGAACGCAGTGCTGGATCGCTTTGAGTCCATCGAAGACATTCACCGACGCATCTTCGCCGCGATGCTCGCTTCGCTCGATGCTGGCGTTGGACAAATTTTGGAGAAGATCCAGGCCACTGGAATTGAACGCAAGACGCTGGTGGTCTTCTTGAGCGACAATGGTGGTCCCACTCGTGAATTGACTTCCAGTAACTTACCCTTACGCGGAGAAAAAGGATCCATGTACGAAGGTGCCTTGCGCGTCCCCTTCATGCTGCAGTGGCCTGGGACGTTGCCCGCAGGTGAGCTTTATACTGAACCGATCTTGAGTACCGATCTGTTCGCCACTGCTGCGGTATTGGCCGGAGCTAAGTTTGATCAGGCCATTGATGGCCGCGATCTAATCCCCTACTTAAAGCACGAAAGACAGGGACGGCCACATGACGAATTCTATTGGCGACAGGGGAGCCACTCTGCCCTGCGCTTTGAAGATTGGAAGATCGTTCGCACATTTCGAAACGGTCGTGCGGCTACTTGGGAATTGTATGATTTGTCACGTGACATCTCCGAGTCAAATGACCTAGCCGCGTCGCATCCCGATCAACTGCGCGCCTTGCAGTCACGGTGGGAAACGCTCGACGCACAAATGATCGAACCTCTTTTCTGATACCACCTTCAGCGTGCGCGGTTTCTCTCCACACATGGCGCGAATGAAACGGCAAATAAGTATTCATCGCGTACCAGAGATCAGCGATCTTCCGTACATCCTATCTTTTATCACTTTCTACTTTCTTTTTTTGCTCGCCATCCCCTTTGCCGCTCTTATTGGCTTGGGCTCGTTCGGCAGCTTTCTTTTGGGCTTGTTCGGTGCGTTGTTGTAGTTGTAACAATTGCCGTTCAAGCCCTGCGGCGCGGCGTTCAGCTTCTGCCTTACCTCGCTCGGCTTGCCGCAGTTCGTCGGTGAGCTGTTCGATATTTTGCTTCAAGAGCTGCTGCGATTTGTTGGAGTTCTGCTCGTTCCGCTCGCGCGCAGCCCGAGTCGCTTGCAGTTCGCGGTGAGCTAGTTCGAGTTCTTTATGTAGCCCCTCGACTTCACCGTGCGCGCTATCCGCCACGCGTCTTCCAGCGACAGGTCCAGGCCTGGGGCTAGCTGCTGTCGGCTCCTCAGCCCGTTGGGTTTGTGCCTGCGCCCGATCGAGCTTGATCTCCATCAATTGCAGTTGCATTTTGTGTTCAATTTGTTGCACGCGCATCTCCGCTCGCATCTCAACGTTTTCAGCCATCAAGCTCAGGATACGCTGAAGGGTCGATGATTCCAGCAAACGATCGAGAGCTTCGACGTGTTCCTGTAGCTCATCTTCTTCTTCGGCTTGCTTGGGGAGACCGTCGTAGACATCATCCAGTGCCGAGGTTCGCAACTGAAACAGGTCGGGTTGCGCCGCGGGTGCTGGTTTGACGGTGGGTGAGCCTGCTTCTTTGGGTGCGGCGGGCACCGCTGGTACAGATGGCCGTGAAGGGATTTGCAGTTCAATCACCTCCCGTTTGGCTTGCGGAGCATCCGCGACCGCTTGGACCGTAGCGGGGCCTGCAACTTGCTGTTCGGCTTGGGTGAAACTAACAGCTTGGACAACCGCGTTGGGCGTAATCAGATTCAGCGCCGTGGTCCGCCCAGAGTAGTAGGTAGGCAATGGGGAGGAAAATGAATAGTTAGACTGTGCGTTTGTCAAATTGGCCACGACCAACATGACTAAAAATGTCAGCCTAAAGATTACAAGTGGTAGGTGTTGGTTTTTCATAGTCGACGTCCGTGGAGTTGGAGACGAAGCACTGGAAGAGACATGCTCCAGCGCCGGAATCGGAATCGAGCTCATTATAGTCAACGTTGACTTCATTTTTTGCAAGCTCGCTGACGAGAGTCCCCTATTGCGGGAAACGGCACATTCGCTACGGTTTTAGCGTCATCGCTGAGCCGCAAGAGCGAGGCCGGCGACAGGAGCTCTAGCCAGAATGTGGCTAATTTAGTGAACCTCAGGCGCTAGCCGTGGGCCGTCGATGCCCGCAGGACCGTCGCTGCCCGCAGGGCCTTCGGTGCGCGCAGGACCGTCGGAGCCCACGGCTAGCGCCTGAGGTTCACGAGAGTTGCACTGTGTCCTAAAACAACTGCAGCGGCAAGCGGTGGAGCGCGATGTGAATGTTGACGGCGACACACATTTCCTACTTGAAAAATTTATTTAACAACTAAGTTACGGAGTTGAATTCATGGCGGAAGTAAAAAAAATGATAGCGAGAAGCGAAGTCGCGGCGGGTGATACCTGGGATCTGGCCAGCCTCTATGCATCAGACGCTGATTGGGAGACAGACTTCAAACGCTTCGAAGCTCTGATCGGCGACTACACCAAGTACCGCGGTCGTTTGGCTGAGGGGCCTGGCGTACTGGCGGAATGTCTACAGTTTGACTTGAGCGTTGATCTCTTAGCCGAACGACTTGGAACTTACGCTTTTCTAAAGACGACCGAGGATCAAGCCAACAACACCTACCAAGCTCTGACGGCGAGATTCCAGAACGTCGCCGTCAAAGCGGGGCAATTGGCCAGCTATCTCAGGCCGGAAATCCTGAGTATTTCCTCCGAGCAAATCGCCGCGTACCTTGACTCACCTGAACTGCAGGAGATGCGTTTGGTACTTAAGCGGATTGATCGTTACCGCGCGCATACGCTTAACGACTCCGAAGAGTCGCTGCTGGCCATGCAGGGAGAAATGGCACAAACGGCGAACAAGGTCTTCCGTCAACTCAATGATGCAGATCTAAAATTTGGCTCAATCGAGGATGAGCATGGCCAGACAGTGGAGCTGTCCAATTCGAACTTCAGTCAGTTTTTGATCTGCCCCAAACGCGAAGTGCGCAAGAGTGCTTTTCATCAGTACTACGATCAGTTCGAAGCGCACGAAAACACCTTGTCGGCCACGCTGGCGGGGAGCATTCATGGCGATGTCTACTACGCGCGGGCGCGGAAGTACGATTCGAGCTTAGAAGCAGCTCTGTTTCCCGACAACGTACCGGTCAGCGTGTACGAGAATCTGATCAGCTCAGTTCGCAAGAATTTGCCAGCCGTACACGAATACCTAGAACTCCGACGCCGCAAGATGGGAGTCGAAAAACTGCATCACTATGATACGTACGTCCCCATCGTGGCCGATATGGATCAGCGACGGACATGGGAACAGGCGGTAGAGAGCGTTATCGCTTCGCTTAAGCCACTCGGGAGCGAATACTGTGAAACACTCCGCCATGGTCTGGCAGGGAGATGGTGTGATCGCTATCCTAACAAGGGGAAACAAAGTGGCGCGTTTAGCTGCGGTACGTTTGCTGCCGAACCGTACATTCTGATGAATTACAAACCCCAAGTGCTCAATGACCTGTTCACGCTGGCACACGAAGCGGGACATTCGATGCACAGTCATTACTCGGCACGCAATCAACCGTTTCAATATTACAACTACACGATCTTTGTGGCAGAAGTTGCCAGTACGTTTAACGAACAACTGCTGACCCAGCATCTATTGCAAACCAGCGATGACCCGCGCTTTCGAGCTTACTTGATCAATCACGAAGTCGACAGCGTCCGCGCCACCATCGTGCGGCAGACGATGTTCGCCGAGTTCGAAAAGATCACGCACGAGATGGCCGAGGCAGGCGAGCCACTGACGGTCGAATCGTTCAAGTCGGTGTATCGTCAACTACTGCAAGACTATTTCGGACCAGATTTTGCAATCGATGATCAGTTGGCGCTGGAGTGCTTTCGCATTCCGCACTTTTATCGCGCATTCTACGTCTACAAATATGCTACAGGGCTATCAGCGGCCATCGCGCTATCGCGGCGCGTGCTGGAGGGTGGACCACAGGAATTGGCCGACTATCTACAGTTCCTGAGTAGCGGCTGTTCGAAAGATCCACTCGAATTGTTGGCCACGGCCGGAGTGGATATGACCAGCCCGAAACCCGTGGAGGTGGCGCTGGGACATTTTGGAGATTTGGTACGGCAGCTCGATGAGTTGACGAATTAGAAACCTGACGTACAAGTGGTAGGTGAAATTGAAATGCTAAAAGTGGCGGATATGACAGATGCTGACGAGGAGCTCGTACAGAGGGCGAGAGTGGTTTTGCCGCGCGACGAACGAGCCAATGCGCTGACGCATGGATTGGGATTCGTAATGAGTCTAGGCGCGATGGTCTACTTTGGGTTCGCGACCAAGTACCAAGTATTGGGACTGCGCGTGACCTGTCTAGTCTTTGCCGCCACGCTGTCAATTGTATATCTCTGCTCGACGCTGTCGCATGCTGTGTTGGAGCCAACATGGCGGCACCGCATGCGAGCCTGGGATCAGGGGACCATCTACCTGTTGATCGCCGGCACTTACTCACCTTTCGTGTGGCAAGGGAGTCCGTCGGGTTGGACGGTGGGTATCATGTGCGCGGTGTGGCTGGCCGCCGCCTTGGGCTTCTATTTGAAAGTAGTGGCGACCTACCGCATCGACACAGTATCGACCGTGACCTACGTGCTGTTGGGCTGGCTTCCCGCCATGCTACTCTTCGCGCGAACGCCTACGATATGTATCACCTGGATGGTGCTGGGGGGATTGAGCTACACACTCGGGATACTGTTCTTAATTCGCAGTCACCACGCTTGGTTTACTCATGCATTGTGGCACGTCGCAGTGCTTCTCGGCTCGTTGTGCCACTGTATCGCCATCAATGCGTTGATTGCCTCAGTCGCTAGCTAACTGCCAGTCATCGGCTACTTGACGAGCGGCTCCCAAGATCTGCTCGTACTTCATATGTTCGACTTCACGTCCGACAATCTCGATTTCGTAAAAACCTGCATAGCCCCCCTCCTGAAAAATCGAAACGATATTAGCCAGTGGGACACATCCATGACCGAGCAAGCAGCGATTCTGCTCCCCCATTGGCGCATGTTTGGCATCACCCAACTGCACCAAACGCACGTAAGGGACAATCGATTTAAGCCAGGGGATCGATGGTAGGTCTTGAGCCAAATGATAACAGTCGAAGGCAATCCCTAAGTGTGGATTTCCAATGGCTGCGATGATATCCAAACACTGCGGAATGGTATGCACAAACGACCATTGGTCGGCGCAGCCGACATGGATCGGTTCGAGCGCTAATTGGACTCCCACCGCCTGGGCTGCTTCCGATAGTTCTTTCAGTGCAATCCGCAGAATGCGATTGGCATGATTCTTAGTATGCCCGCCGCGTCCACCAGCTAGGACCACGACTGTTTCGGCCCCTAGATCGGCGGCCAATTGAATCGTGTCGAGCGCATCGTGGAGGCTATCGCGATAGCTACGACCATCGCTACCGGTAAAGCCACCGATCCATTGCAGCGACGAGATGGAGAGGTTGTGCTCACGGATCAGCTCCAGGCCTTTCTCTTCACCGTAGTCGGCCAGCTTGGGGCGCCAGATGCCGATGGCTTCAAAGCCAACTTGATGATAGTGCAGAACGTCTTCTTCAAACGACCAACGAAATGTCGACAGTTGGTTGACCGATAGTCGCAACATCCGTGCTACCGTTTTACGAGTTATGATGAGGCGATGCCAGTTGGACAGCGCTGCGTTGTGAGCATCGAGCGGGAAATAAGCGTCGGGTCTTAAACGTAGTTGCGGTCGCCAAACCGCAGGGTTTGTACGTTCTGTCGAACGTAGCTATGACAGTTATTTCTCGAACGATGCTTAGTCAGTGCATTTTGAAGAAAGTTGCGCTCCGTGTAAAGCGCGTTATGCGAGTTGTGAATCAGAACGTCGAAAATCGTTGGCGGGTTTTGATGCTAGCATGTCGTAGGCTGCGTCACGTCTGTAGCGCGCACATAGAATCCCGCATCGAGTGTTTTCCCCGAAGAGGTTAGCAGCGACAATCGCGCATGCTCGCAATGCACTGACGACCGCTGTGTGCCGCTCGGCAGTACTGAAACTTGCCACGCGTTGATCCAATCTGCAATTTCCATCGGCTGTGGCGATTCGCTGTGGGCAGTCAACAGCAAAGCGTTAGGCGGTTGCGTTAACAACTGCAAGCAATCGACCAGCAAAGTTTGCAAGTCCTGGTCGATACTCCAGCGTTGGCCTCCGGCTCCATGTCCGAAGCTGGGAGGGTCAAGCACGATTATGTGATAACGCTTATCGCGCCGCAGTTCGCGCCGCACGAACTTTCGCGCGTCGTCGACGAGCCAGCGAATGGAATGCTCTGCCAAGCCGCTGCTGGCGGCATTGCGTTGCCCCCACTTTACCGCTGGTGCTGAGGCATCCACGTGCACGACCTCCGCACCCGCCGCAGCCAGGGCCAATGTGCTGCCACCTGTGTAGGCGAATAGATTCAGTGCTTGAATTGGAGGTTGTTGTTGGATCAGAGTAATGCTGTGGCATATCGTCTGCAACCAATTCCAATTGTCGGCCTGTTCGGGAAACAGCCCCACGTGACCAAAGGGAGTGAGTTTGAGGTTGAATAGGATGGCTCCCAAGCGGCACTGCCAATTCGCGGGTGGGTGGCCAGATACGATGCGTCCCTTCGTGTCGAGCTTCACATCGGCTTGTGACCAATCGCAGCGTGGTGCGCGATGCGTCCCCTCGGCCGCTGGAGAAACTCGATCGATGACTACGTCACTAAATCGTTCCAGTTTGCGACCGTCGCCAAAATCGAGAAGCTCATAGTTGTCCACGCTGCAGCTCAATTCACAAGCGAGACCAAACTGGGTTGGCCACACCAGCTCGCGTTGGAAGCACTAGCTTGCCACTGGCCCAGGCACCAAAAAAAGCGGGGACGCTGGGGAGTAAATCAGGATGGCCCAACAACTCGTCCGGCGTGAGCCACATCCACTCGGCGACTTCTGACGGATTGGCCACGGGATGGGAGGTGGGATGGCGATCGACTAAGACCCAGTCGAGCAGGGTTCCCCAGGTGGTGCGACTTTGCCAAATATGTTCCCGCGCCTCTGTTTGCAGTCCCAGCTCTTCGTCAAGTTCGCGGACGATAGCTTCTAGAGGAGTTTCACCGTGCTCGATCGTTCCTCCTGCAAAACAGAGCAGGTTCGGAGCACGCACAAAGCGACTGCGCCGAATAACTAGAAAACGTTCCTCTTCGACAACGACGGCTACCGCTCCATGTCTCGGCTTGCGAAATTCGCTAGGCATTGTCCTCTTCGATCTGTTCGATCTTCTCCAGTCGACGTTGATGTCGCCCCTGCTCGAACTCGGTCGCCAACCACAGGTTTACCAAGTCGTCGATCGGCCGGTCGCCGATCAAATCTCCCGGCAAGCATAACACATTCACGTTGTTGTGCCGACGGCAGATTTCTGCCATCACTTCGTCATAACAGTTGGCCGCACGCACCCCTTTAAATTTGTTGGCGGCGATCGCCATTCCAATGCCGGTGCCGCAAATCAAGATCCCCCTCTCGGCCGCTGCTGAAGCTACGTGGCGACAGACCGCTGAAGCAAAATCGGGATAATCTACGCTCGCTTCGCAGTCGGTCCCCACATCCTCCACCTCATGGCCGCAGGCAATTAATGACGCGACCAACCTGGCTTTAATTTGGACACCACGGTGATCGCTGCCGATGGAGATGCGCATGCTAGTTAACGCTTCGACTGAAGGACGAATTGGAGAATGCAAAGTTTTTCATACAACCTCTAAGTTAGTTCGATTTGCCATCGCGGGAACCATGATTCCTCTATCACATTCAACCAACCCTTCAGAAATCCCTCGATTTGGTCGGCACAAGCCTCATAAAGCGACTCATCCCCCCCAAACGGATCCGAGACATCTTGTGTGGCACCGCTCAACAATTGTATTTTCGAAGCTAATTCGGGCATCCGTTCGAGAATTGCCGAGCGATGCGACCGAGTCATGGTGAGGATCAAATCGGCTTGGCGCAACGAGCGTTCCGTGATGGAATGGCTCTGGTGATTCTGCAAGTTCAGGCCGCGCTTTTTCATAACCGCCACCGCTTCCGGAGAAGCGGGGCCACCGGGAAAGGCACTCAGACCAGCCGAACCGATTGTAGCGGGAGGAAAACTGCTGCGGTACAGTTCAGGAAAACGCTCGGTTAGCAGATGACGCAACATCGTTTCGGCCATCGGACTTCGACAGGTATTGCCAGTACAAACCAAGAGAATCAACAATTGACTTAGACGCTGCACCGCTTCGGCATCGATAACTCCAGGAGCCGTCAATCGACAGTTCTCACCGTCGACGCGAACTGTCGTGGCGAAGCCGCCGTAGTGCGTGGCACCATCGTTAATGACCGCCACTACCGTCTCACCAGCCGCACGGGAAGCATCCACTCCGCTGCAAATCGCCTCCCCATCCGGGCTAACCATTGACGCAGCGACCAGCGGTCCGGGGAGCAGACGCATGGTTTGCACGATCGCTTCGTGGGCCGCTACGCGTTGCGGAAGATACTTGCCATCGATGAGCAATTGCTCGCGCACTTCAGACGGGAGATTGCCAACCAAACTGTGCTCCTCGTCGGCTGGCAGTTCGAGGACCAACGGCCCAGGCCAGCCACGATTGACCAAACGGCTGGCGACCATGGATAAACTGGGGGAGTAGTCGAGCGCTTCTTGAGGAGAGCGGAGAAAGACACAGGGCCGCCGCGTTTTGCGTGCCTCGGCCAACTTGGCCAACTGCAATACGGCTTGGGGCTTAAGTCCACTGGCGAAGACGTGGTAGGCGGTTTCTGCCGGAAGAGCTACTAATCGTCCTTCGACCAACGCTTGGACGGCAATATGTACCAGGTCGCGTGGGTCGCCGCTGCTTTTCCAGTCGAGCGTGTTGGCCATCTTCTTGCGCTGTAAAACTTGGGATACGAAAAAAATTTCCGGGTCGGTTATGATAATGGCAAGAGACCAATTGTGACACTCCACTCCAACGAAGAACGCACTGCTATGCCCCAGTTCCAAAATGCCGACGACCTAGGATCGGGCTACATAAAGCATGGGACTTGGGGGATCACTCGCCGTAGATTTGTTCGCCGTGTGATGGCCGGATGCTCTTGGGGCTCTCTCATGTCGCTCGCGACGGGGGGCTTGATAGCGACCAGCGAAGGTTGTGTGCCGCAAGCTCATGCGACGCGTACACCTGATTTGGTTTGGGGGCGTCGCGGCTTTTCCGAAGGGAGACTGCTAAAGCCTCGCGCCATGGCGATTAGCCGACAGGACGAACTATACATCGTCGATATGATGGGGCGAATCCAAGTCTTCGACCTCGACGGCAACTACCTGCGCGGTTGGCGGACCCCCATTATCACTCAGGGCAAACCAACGGGCCTGGGATTTGCCCGCGACGGTTCGCTGCTGGTCGCCGATACGCATTACTTTCGCATGCTCGTCTATTCGCCAGCCGGTGAGCTGGACGAAAGCCGCACGATTGGTGGCGAACATGGCGATCTTGCGGGACAGTTCCATTTCGTGACCGACGTGGCCGAAGCCTCCAACGGGCATCTGTTTATCGGACAGTACGGTCAGATCGATCGAATTCAGGAGTTTGATCCCGCTGGACAATTCGTGCGCAGTTGGGGGAGTCAAGGGAGTCAGCCCGAACAATTCTCGCGGCCCCAAGCGCTGTTGTTTGATAGTGATGGATTGTTGTGGATTGCCGACGCTTGTAACCACCGCATCCAAGTCTTTGATGTCTCCGGCAGCCAGCCACGTTTGGAGCGTATGTGGGGGGAGCCTGGGAGTGCGCCGGGAGAGTTGAACTGTCCCTATGGCATGGATTTCGACAGCCAAGGAAACCTGTTGCTGGCTGAGTTTGGCAATCACCGTGTGCAACGTTTCTCTCGCGATGGAGAGTCGCTTGAAATATGGGGTGGAGTTGGTGATGAACCAGGCTTGTTTCAACGCCCATGGGCGTTGATCACCGATTCCCAACGTAACGTACATGTGCTCGACACCGAGAACCATCGCGTGCAGCGATTTCGTGGGGCCGGTTAATTGTTCAAGTTTAACGATTGCGCAAGACCTGCTGCGTTTAACAGATGGAGGTAACAGAACGCCATCCAGCGGACCGAAGAGAATGATCGTAGGACTAGTGCTTCGTCCAGATTAAAAAGTGGGGTTGGCAGCGCTCAGAGTAGAACGATTGTCCCAATCGTTTCTCAAGCGATTGGGACAATCGCTCTACTCTCCCAACCCAAAAATTAAAGTTAGACAAAGCACTAGTAGTAATTCCGAGATAAGCATGCATTGAATGGAGCGATAGCGATGTACTGGAAGTCAGCCCTCACCGCCGCCTTCATGTTTTTGGTTTTGGCACCTACTTACGGACAATGGCATGGACTGGACTTTACAGCCAACCTGAGCTTCTAATGCGTCACACTCCGCTGCGCGTTCTCAAGTTGGGCGGTAGTCTACTGGCCCGCGATGATTGGCCTCGGCGTTTCCGAGACTGGATTCGAGCTGAATCTCCAGCGCTTAATTTGTTGATCGTGGGTGGCGGTGAATTGATTGAGAGCGTCCGCGAGCTCGACAGGGTCCACCACTTCGACCAGCGGTTTACTCATTGGTTGTGCATCGATCTACTGGCTTCCACGTTGCGCATCGCCAGTCAACTGCTCCCCGAGTTGCCAGTGATTGCAGATGCGGCTGCATTGAATGAGATTATTGCCAATTCTCAAACGCCATCTATGGCTCAGACCTATTTGGTCCACCTAGATGTTTTCTACTCACGAAAGTTGAGTGCAACTTTACTCCCAGAGGACTGGACTACCACTTCCGATGCGCTGGCCGCGCTACTGGCGCAGCAAGTCCAAGCGGATGAATTAGTTCTTTTTAAATCGACTACGCCTCCATCCAGGGCAAGTAACGCGTTAGAATTGGTAAGTTCAAAAATTGTCGATGAGGCCTTTGCCGCCATATGGGACGTTCGCAGTCAACTACGGTTAGTCAACCTAGCAACGACGGACTAATAACTGCCGCGACTTACCCGTAGCTGCGGGGAGCAGACCGCAGGGAGTTTGAATATCGCATCACAACCAGAGCCAGAGCCGCGTGAAAGTGCCGCGAGGTCGCGCCGCCGCCGGAGGTGCAATTATGCATGGCTTCTACTCTGCCTGGCTGCCGTAGTTGTTGTTGCCGGTTGGTTATTAATCCGCGACCGACGTGATGCTCACATCGACAACGTGGAGCAGCACCGCACCTACGTTGAAGCTCTGGCTGCCACGGAAGAAGGAGATTCCCGCCGCGCACTGGAGTTGTGGCAGCGATTGGTGGATGAACAATCACCGGTCGAGAATGACTTGAAAGTGAATCAAGCCATCACCCTCATTCGGTGGATCGAACAAATTCAAGGGGCTCTTAACAGCGGTATCGCCGAGCCATCGAAACGAGCCAGCTTAGAGGTTGATCTGACGGAAGCCTACGGACGAGCCAAAACACTGGTCGATGAACTAGCTGAGCTCAAGCAGCTCGACTCGATTGTGTTTCTGAGAACTGAGCTGCTGCTCAAACAGCCGCCGGAAATCTCTGCCGACTCAGAAGTCACTCGCAAAACTCGTGCTCTCGAAGTACTGTCTAGCGGCCTGCGACACCAAGCAGGGAGTGCGCTGTTAGCGTGTAAGTTCGACGAAGTATGGCGCGATTTGCCTAGCGAATTCAGTGCACTCCTGCAACGCGACAACGCGCAGTACCTGTGGGACGCCTATCAGCTTAATCCACGCAATCTTTATCTATTAAAACGCACCGCTGAGGTGTTACTGGCCAATCAAGATCCACGGCTTGGAGAGTTGTTGGCACCAAGCATTGGGCTCACCGCCTCGATGGTGGAATCTCCAGAAATCGCGAGAACGGTTGCACAACTCAATCCCTCCAAGTTGGTCGAACAGGTGGCTGCGGCTATTAAGGCTGGCGATTGGGGAGCTGCGCGTGTGCTGCAGCGTTGGCTAAACACCATGGTGGGTATGTCTGCGTTTGAAGCCGATAGCCGCATTGCCAAGCCCGATGTCTTGGCGCTGCTGGACACTTCTAACCTCGAGGGCATTGCTGCGACCCATCTTGCTGAACAGAGTGCGCGTGTCGAGAGCATACCGCAATACGAAACTTTCAACTTTGGCGTTCCAGCGATTGCGATTGGTTGGTACGACTTCGATTTTGATTTGGACTTCGATGTAGTGCTGGCGTCGGGAACCAAGCTCAGAGTTTTTACACTTGATGATTCCCGGTTTTCGACAGAACCATTTTCTAGCGTAGATGTGGGAATTGAAGTCAGCGGCTTCCAAGCTGTTGACTTGTATGAAGTCGATCGACCAAGCCGTCCACAGTGGCCAGCCCGAGTTCCCGACTTGATGCAGGCCGCCCCAGATCAAAACAATTCCCAAGAATTGCCGCAAGACGATTCCGCGAATCGACATGACACGTTGCAAGAGATCGTCGTCTGGGGCCCAGCTGGCGTTCGAATCGTCACTCTCGACACACCGTCGGCCCAAATGCGAGTGGTCACTGAAATAACAGGCTTGGAATTCCTACGTAACATCACCCAGATAGCGCCCATCGATTTCGAATCTGATGGCGATCTCGACTTGGCCATCGCGATTGATGGTCAGTTCTATCTGATGCAGAATAACGGTGACCGTACTTTCACCGATATCAGTCGATTCAGCGAACTGCCGACGAATTGCCAATATATGCTGACCGGGGATTTCAATTTCGATACTGATCAGGATCTATGGTTGATCGATTCAGCGCGTCAGCAGCCTCAATTGTTGGAGAATCTGCGCCACAGCGAATTCAGAATACGCGAATTAACTGGTGAGGCGTGGATGGTCGGTACGCTTGCCGCTTGTACAGCCGTGGGAGAAACCGACGGCAATGGCAGTTGGGATTTCATAACTGTTTCACCAACGCAGGCACGCCTCACGCGCACGCGACTGTTGGAGGGTGGACAGATCGCACCATTGTCCTTCGAAGACTTGCCGCTGGGGGGGCAAGCCATGGCGCTCGAAGATCTTAACAACGATGGCTATCTCGATCTGATTGTTGGTGGCCCGACTGGACTGCGGGGGCGTTTCGGTGCACCTGCAGGGAAGTTTGGCGAACAAAGTATGAAATTGAGTTTGAACGGACAATCGGTTTCTAAACTCTCGGTCATCGACTGCAATGGCAATGGGCAGCTTGATATACTAGCCATCGCCGATGGGCTGGCTTGCGTTTGCCTGGCAAGTAGCAAGAGTGCTGACAAGTTTCTTGAGGCACGTATTCGTGGTATCAACGATGTCAATGGCGGTGGGCGAGTCAATCACTATTGCATCGGCAGCACCCTGCAAGTTGCGACGGGCGGACGGCTCCTTTCAAGAATTGTGACACAGCCGGTGACGCATTTCGGATTGGGGAATGAGCCAGCCGACAATCTACGGATTATATTCAACAATGGTTTGACGCAGAACGTTCAACGTCCGCTCTCGAACACGATGGTCGAAGAGAAGCAAACCTTGCGTGGTTCTTGCCCATTCGTTTATGGTTGGAACGGTCGAAACTTCGAATTGATTACTGACCTATTGTGGAATGCCCCGTTGGGATTGCAGATTGCCCGAGGAAGCGTCTTGCCAGACCGTCGATGGGAAAATCTGGTATTGCCGGGAGAGAAGATGCAGCCCAAGGACGGAAAGATTGAATTGCGGGTGACCGAAGAGCTCTGGGAGATCGCCTATTTCGATAAGATTCAACTTACCGCTATCGACCACCCCGCAGACGTGCGTCTCTTCAGCAACGAAAAAGTAGGTCCAGCTGAAATCGCGGAACACCATTTGTTCTATGTGCGCAATAGCGTGCTACCAAAATCAGCCACTGACAGTCACGGTCGCGATGTACTAGATCGTATCATTGCCTTGGATCAAAACTATGTGCAAGCTTTTGAGAGACAGATTTGCCAGGGGCTGACCGAGCCACACTTCGTCGAATTAGATTTCGGCAGTCTCCCCCTTGAGCAACATTGTCGCTTGTTCCTAACAGGTTGGATGTTTCCGACCGACACGTCTTTAAACATCGGCATAGATCAAAACAGCAATCGTGAACTCCCCCAGCCACCATCGTTGTGGGTCGTGGGGCCGAATGGGAACTGGGAATGTAGTCAGCCCTTTATGGGCTTTCCTGGTGGCAAACCCAAGTCAATCGTCATTGACCTCGAAAATGTCTTTCGCGGTGACGACCATCGGCTGCGCATCGCGGGCAGCCAGCAAATATATTGGGATGAAGCGTTTATCTCCTGGGACAGTGACGATGCAGAAACGGTCGAGCAGCGTCTGAGTTTGGCGACCGCCGAGCTCCGTTTTCGAGGTGTTGGTAGACAGCTTCCGCGGGGAGCCGACCAACCCCATTGGTATCAGTACGAATCACCCGTTGCGCTCCCCGTCTGGCCACCCCTGGATGGACCATTCACGCGCTACGGTGAGGTGAAGGGACAGTTGTTTAACGCCGATGATCGCATGGTAGTGATGACGGTCGGCGATGAGATCCATGTGGGGTTCACGTTGCCACCGCAACCGCTGCCAGCCGGTTGGAAACGCGACTACGTTATGCACAACGAGGGCTGGGACAAAGATGCCGACTTGAATACTCTCAAAGGGACAAGCTCGCTGCCGTTGCCTTTTGAAGCTCAGCTTGCATACCCTCCTCCTCCTGAGCAAGCGCGGGAAGCGACTGAGGTCTGGAACAAAAATGCATCGAGCCTGACGCGTCCGCCACGTGTCTCGCCAGCCCAATGGGCACGAGCGTTTCGAGCCGAACAAACATGGTAAATCGTGTTAACGAAAATCAGTCCAACGGTGTCGCTCGCGCCTTCCCCAAGCGAGTTATTGGCGCGAAACTGCGCTTTCTACTAGTCGTTGTTTTGGGGCTATTCTCGCTGCTCATGGCCAATGGATGCTACCTGTTCGCTGTCACTTGGCTCCAGCATTTCCAGGGACAACTTTACGAGAATCTGTTTTATCAGTTCATGTTCCTAGCCCACTTAGTGCTGGGCTTTCTGCTGGTTACACCTGTTATCGTCTTTGGCTTCGGACATTTCCTGGCAGCGCGCTACCGCCGCAATCGTCGGGCGGTTAAGATCGGCTATGCACTCTTGGCAGTGGCAATTGCAGTGTTGCTATCGGGTGTATTACTTACGCGACAACTTGGATTTGAATTAAAAAGTCCGCTGGTACGCAGTGGCGTGTACTGGGCGCACGTGCTCACTCCCTTGGTCGCGATCTGGCTATACTGGCTGCATCGCTTGGTTGGTCCACGCATCAAATGGCAGATGGGCCTCAAGATTGGTCTGGCCACTGCGACTGTGGTGGCTATAGCGGTAGGACTTCAAACTCAGGATCCACGTCAGTGGAACCAAGCTGGACCGAAATCAGGTGCGGCCTATTTTGAGCCATCGCTGGCGCGCACGGCATCCGGAAACTTTATTCCAGCCCATGCTTTGCAAAATGATGAATACTGCTTGCAGTGTCATCGCGATGTCTATGACAGTTGGTTTCATAGCGCTCATCACTTTAGCTCGTTCAACAATCCCGCCTACCTTTACGCGGTTCGACAAACGCGCAAGAAAATGTTGGAGCGCGATGGGACGATTCAAGCCTCGCGGTGGTGCGCCGGCTGCCACGATCCCGTACCGTTTTTCTCGGGTGCCTTTGATCAGACCAATTACGACGACGTGCATGATACAACCAGCCAAGCTGGGATCACCTGTACGGTGTGCCACGCCATAACGCACGTTGGCAGCTTGAACGATACGCTGGTAAGAACGACTCAGGGGAATGCGGACTACGTAATCGAAGAGCCCATGCAATACCCTTTCACATTTAGTGACAACAGTTGGTTGCAAGCTGTCAATGCACTGCTGGTGAAAGCCAAGCCGAGTATGCACAAGCAGACCTTTCTCAAACCGTTGCACAAGTCTCCCGAGTTTTGCGGATCGTGCCACAAAGTTCACTTGCCGAAAGAGTTGACCGCTTACAAAGATTTTTTGCGCGGGCAGAACCACTACGATTCATTTTTGCTGAGCGGCGTTTCGGGACATGGCGCGTCCAGCTTTTACTATCCTCCTGAGGCGCACGCCAATTGCAACCAGTGTCACATGCCTTCGCAAGTGTCGACTGATTTCGGAGCACGCCCCAATCCGGCCAATGGTGAGATGGTTGTCCACGATCATTTCTTCCCTGGCGCGAACACGGCGCTCCCATGGTGGCGTGGTGATGATCAGACAGTCGAACGAGCGCGGCAACTGCTGGTCGATGTTACCCGAGTCGACATCTTTGGAGTACGCGATGGGGCAACCATCGATGGCGAGTTGCAAGCGCCGCTGGGCCCCGAATATCCACTGCTGGATTGCGGGAAGAATTATCTGTTGGAGACTGTTATCCGTACAACAAAACTAGGACACCATCTGACGCAAGGGACGGTTGATTCCAACGAACTATGGCTCGAGCTACGTGCTACCTGCGGTGATCGCCTGCTGGGCACTAGCGGTAGTCTGGCCAAAGATGGAAGCGTCGATCCATGGTCGCACTTCGTCAATGTCTTTATGTTGGATCGTCAGGGAGAGCGCGTTGCAGAGCGAAACGCGGAAGACATCTTCATACCGCTGTACGATCATCAAATTCCCCCTGGTGCCGCGCAAACGGTGCACTTTGGACTGCGCATTCCCGACGATCTCCAGCAGCCGATTGAGATTTCGCTCAAGCTGCGGTATCGCAAGTTCGACAAGGGCTATCTCGATTTCATGCGGCGAGAATTCCGCTCAGGTGATAACCCCTTTCGCGGTGTAGATGACGCCAGTGAGAATCGCAATCCATTGCCGATCACTACCCTGGCCGAGGACCACGTTGTGTTCGCTGTGAGAACCTTGGATGGCCGCACGGTCTCCCCCGAACCTGCACTACGCGATACGACTCCGCGTAATAAGCCACCTGCGTGGGAACGCTGGAACGATTATGGGATCGGCATGTTGCTAGCTGGCAAGTCGCAATTGCGGCAAGCAGCCGAGGCGTTCCGCCAAGTTGAATTGTTAAACCACGCCTCTGGCCCACTGAATCTTGCGCGCGTCCAATTCGCGGAAGGTGATCTGGATGCTGCCACGGATTCACTGAGTCGCGCCAATGACATACAACCACCACCTCCGTCGTGGACAATGGCGTGGTTGAGTGGCGAAGTCAGTCGACAACAGGGCTTCTTGGAAGACGCGGCGCTCAGTTTTCGTAGTGTTCTGGAAGATAATACTCCCGAACGTCGTCGGCGCGGGTTCGATTTTTCGCTTGACTATCGTGTCCGCAATTCGCTGGGGCTTACCTTAATCGATTTGG
Organism: Pirellulaceae bacterium; assembly: GCA_041741715.1. Taxonomy (GTDB): domain Bacteria; phylum Planctomycetota; class Planctomycetia; order Pirellulales; family Pirellulaceae; genus Aureliella. The sequence goes on from JBGSJT010000054.1 coordinate 100,286, forward strand.
CCGATGTGGCTCAGGCCCGACAATTGCCAGCGCGCAGCCAAGAATTGCTGTTAGAGGCAGTTGTCGAGTTTCACAAGACGTTGGAAATTGACCAGGAGAATGTGACGGCACATGCGAGTTTGGCGTCACTTTATCGGCGACTGGGGGAAACGGAGCGAGCCGCACTGCATACCGAACAGCAACTTCGGTTTAAAATGGATGACAATGCGGCCGATGTTGCCAAGCCAGCCGCGCGCAAAACATACCCGGCTGCCAACCACGCAGCTGAACCGTTGGTTATCTACTGGTTGAATTAAGCCCCATGCCCACCTGCGACTCGGACGATGTTCAAGACGACGCTCTGATTGGCAAAGCCTTCCGCCGGTCACTGGTCTTCATGGCGGGCCTTGCATTGGTCGTGGTCGCAGTTGTCTTCTTCTTCGGTTACTGGAATAGATCCCACGACGTCGAGCGCTCCACTGAACTCCCGTCGCCACGCCAAAGAGGATTCGATTCAGTCGCGTTGCCGATGATCCCCATGACGGATGTTACCGCCACTGCCGGCATTGCCTGGACTCACGTCAGCGGCATGGAGGGGGAAAAGCTTCTACCCGAAACCATGGGAGGTGGCGTGGCAGTATTCGACTTTGACCAGGACCAGGATCAAGACTTACTTTTTGTTGGCGGTCAGAGTTGGCCTTGGTCCACCGCCAAGCGGCCCGACGCTCCACCGTCGGAATTTGTCCCTTCCACTCACTCCACGCAACCGCGCGCAATCGCGCTCTACCAAAATGATGGCCATGGCAATTTCACTGACATCACTCAATCCGCTGGACTCGATATTAATCTGTACGGCATGAGCCCCGTGGTGGGAGATTACGACAATGATGGTTGGAGCGATCTGTTTATCACGACAGTTGGAGCCAATCGACTGTTTCGAAACGAACAAGGGAAATTTCGTGAAGTCAGCCTCGAAGCAGGAGTGGCCGGCAAAGTGACGTCTTGGAGCACAGCCGCCGCGTTCTTAGACTTTGATCGCGATGGCTGGCTCGACCTGTTTGTTGGTAACTATGTGACTTGGAATCGAGAGCTCGACTTGGCCCAGGGCTTCACGCTGAACGGCATTGGACGAGCCTATGGACAACCAACCGCATTCACCGGAACTCATTGCGAACTGTATCGCAATCTTGGCAATGGGACGTTCCAGGACGTGTCGATCGACATGGGTCTGCACGTTAGCAACGCCAATACTGATGTCCCGATCGGCAAAGCGCTGGGAGTGGCTGCCGTCGATTTAAATCGAGACGGTTGGACCGATATCGTCGTCGCCAACGATACTGTGCAAAATTTTGCTTTCCTCAACAACGTGGGTAAACGCTACACGGAAACAGCCGTGGCATTGGGACTGGCCTACGATCGCAGCGGCAATGCCACTGGAGCCATGGGGATTGATTGTGGATTCTTCCGCAACGACGATCGTTTGGCGATTGCCATTGGGAACTTTGCCAATGAACCTTCGTCGTTTTATGCTTCAGGTGCGGAATCGATTGGCTTCGACGATTTGGCGATGGCTACGGGGGTGGGACCCGTAAGTCGTTTGCATCTGACATTCGGCCTATTCTTTGCCGATTTAGACTTGGATACACGCCCAGATATTGTTTGCGCCAATGGGCATTTGGAGGGGGAGATATCGAAAGTTCAATCGAGTCAACAGTATGCGCAGCCACCGCAATTCTTTTGGAACGCTGGTCCATCCAGCTCCACTGAGTATGTCACACTTGGCGAACAACAGTTGGGCCCCGCCGCCATCGCACCCATGGTTGGTCGCGGCGCAGCCTGTGGCGATCTAGATGGAGACGGCGACTTAGACATTATCTTGGTCTCGAACAGTGGACCACCAAGGTTATTGCGTAACGACCAGTCGTTAGGCAACAACTGGATGCGCTTGAAACTGGTCGGAGCCAATCAATCCAATCGCGATGCGTATGGAGCCGTGGTGCAATTGCATGCCGCTGGGATCACTCAAACTCGCGTCGTCACTACGACGCGTAGTTATTTAAGTCAATGCGAAGCCCCGTTAACGTTTGGATTGGGCACCGCTCAGGAAATCGACAAACTAACGATCACTTGGCCAGACGGCTCAGTCAGCGAACATGCTGGGTTGTCGATAAATGAATTGCATGTGATCAAGCGGGCGAGTAACTAAGCATCGTACGGGAAATAACTGTCGTAGCTACGTTCGCCAGAACGTCGATTCCCTGCGGTCTGGCGACCGCAGCCACGTTTAAGTTCGGACAGTTATTTCCCGCACGATGCTAAGCATCGTTCGGGAAATAACTGTCGTAGCTACGTTCGCCAGAACGTCGACGCCCTGCGGTCTGGCGACCGCAGCTACGTTGGAGTCACGACAAGCCCCACAGAAGCGACCTAGTCTCCGATCCCAAACCAGACTTCGAGTTGTTGTTGATCGTCGACGCGAAATACTTTCCGCGAGTGTGGGTCGACGATCGTTAGTCGTCCATCAATGATTGCCAGCCCCACTGGATTTGAAAGTGGGCCGCCTTGGTGGCAAATTTCAGGTTCGCTCCCTTTCACAATTTTCCAGATAGCCTTTTTATAGCTATCAGACACAAACGCTACCCCCTCTGCATCGACGACGACTTGCTGCGGAAACTCAAACAGACGCTGACCAACGATTACTTCGGACTTACCTGCGTCATCCACGATTTGCAACTGCTGTGCACCTTGCGATACGACCCACACTTGGTCGCTGGCATCGATAAACAGACCGCGTGGGTTGACCTGTGCAACATGCTCAACTTCGGACGAGCCGGGGCCAATGCGCACCAACATTCTTAGCTCCAGGTCGGCCACGAAGATCGTACCGTCGGATCGAACTGCGATATCCAGAGGGATACCGATCCGACCTCCCGTTAGGGGGATTGCATTCCCATCCGCGGCCACTCGATAGATATCACGCGTCGCGGAGTCGCCCACTAGCAGACTCCCATCGCGATCCAAGGCCAAGCAGCGAGCCGCGTTGAGGGGAGTTCGAAAGATTTCCTTTCCCTGGATTAACACCGTCAGTTGGTCCGCTGTGCGTTGCCAAATTCCAGGCAGATTGCGATCGACCACAAAGGCCACACCATCAAGACCAGCGCAGATATCCAACGGATAAGCTGACAGACCGCCTACTTTCGGAGCGGGCTCCTGTGCATTCACCGCCGAAAGTCCAGGGAATATGCTCAGAAATAGGTGCATGCTCAGTACAAGTACGGAAGCATGGAAGGAAAACTTTGAGCAATTCACAATTGTTCGGCCAACTCGACAGGGACGCATCAACGGGGCGGATATTTGCAAAGGCTGACCTCTTAATCTTAATCGCATTCTGAATCCTCATCAGGTAGGGTTCTCCCATGAAACGCCGCGAACATCTAAGATTAACAACTAATAACAAGCCACCAACCAATTCTTGATGGGATGACCATGAGTTTAACTATTATGCGACGAATTAGATTTTGCGCCGGTCATCGACTGTTCGGGCATGGAGGGAAGTGCGAGCACTTTCACGGCCATAACTATGTCGCCGATTTTTTTGTTACCGGTGAGTCAGTCGACGAAGTGGGCCGCGTGCTCGACTTCGCCGATTTGAAGGCTCGCACCAAGAATTGGATCGACGAGAATTGGGACCACAGTTTTCTCGTGTTCGAGCAGGATCAAAACGCTGTTGCGGCCCTGCAAATGGTCCAGCCATGTCGCCTGTTCAAAATGCCCTACAATCCCACCGCCGAGAATATGGCTCGCTATTTGCTCGAGGAAATGTGCCCCAAAGTTCTAGCGGGTTCGGGGGCCAGAGCGACCAGCGTCCGCGTGTGGGAGACCGATGAAGCTTATGCTGAAGCCAATTTATCTTAGGGAACGCCCCCCGTGGGAGATGAAATTGAGTCGGCGAAATTTTCGGCTGAAGACTCCGTGCAATTCAGTAGCCATTTGAAGGCGGAAATGGAGCTGCTGCAGAGCTGGTTTGAAGGGCACAAATTTTTCGACGACGAATTGCAATGCGGTTTGGAGCTGGAGGCCTGGCTGATAGATGCTAACGGGCTTCCTGCCCCCGACAACACTCTTTTTCTCACTGCGCTCGATCGCCACATGGTGGTACCCGAGTTGTCGAAATTCAACTTTGAATTCAATGTCTCGCCGCAATATGTTGCTGGGACCGGTTTGGCTAATATGCAGTCCGAACTGCGGGCCACTTGGTTGCGATGCGAACAAGTGGCTGCGGAAATGCGGCATCGCATCGTCTCGATCGGCATCCTTCCGACAGTCGAAGATTCGATGTTGTGCTTAGCCAACATGTCGCCGCTCAAACGCTATGCGGCGCTTAATGAACGCGTGTTTCGATTGCGTCACGGGAAACCGCTGACGCTCAAGATTGCGGGAATCGATACACTGGAAAGCGTTCATCGGGACGTGATGCTCGAATCGGCCGCAACTTCGCTGCAAGTTCATTTAAAGGTCCCCCAAGCGGCTGCGGTCCGATACTACAACGCATCTCTCATTGCCTCGGCCTTCACCGTCGCGCTGGCCGCCAATGCACCACTGCTATTCGGTCATCGCTTGTGGGACGACACACGTATTCCGCTGTTCGAACAGGCCGTCGATACGGGTGGCACCCATCCACGCGTGACGTTTGGGAAGCGTTTCTTAAAGGAGTCGCTGTTTGAATTGTTCGAACATAACTGGGACGCGCACCGCGTGTTGCTCCCCGTCCACATCGAACAAGCTCCGGCGCGGATGCCCTATGTGCGGATGCACAACGGAACGATCTGGAATTGGAATCGAGCGCTGATCGGCTTTGAAGCCGATGGCAGACCGCACTTGCGAATCGAGCATCGCCCCATGTCAGCCAGTCCCAGCTTGGCCGATCTGTTTGCTGACGTAACCTTCTATCTCGGGTTGGTTCATGGCTTGGCTACGCTAGCTGCCCCCCCCGAATCGCGGCTGGAATTCGACACTGTTCAACGGAACTTTTACACGGCGGCAAAATTCGGATTAGAGGGGCAGTTGCGGTGGTTGGACGGGACGTCTTATACTGCGGCTGATCTGCTGCACAACAGACTATTACCTATGGCTCTGGAAGCGATGACACAACTTGCCATCTCACCGGATCAAATCAATTCTGCGCACGAAATTCTGACTGGCCGCATCAGCACACGCCAGAATGGAGCAAGCTGGCAGCGGCAAGCTCTAGAACATTGCGCCGGTGACCAACGTCGAGTCCTGGCCACCTACGAAGCCAACCAACGACAAAGCCAGCCCGTGCACACCTGGTCCATTCCATGAGTCATGATTTTGACAGAGATCGAGCAGCATCAGAGCTGGAGCATGTCTTCGTTTATGGAACACTCAAACGAGGTCAATGCCGTGCAAACTGCTGGCCGAAAACACCTCGCTCGATTCGCGACGCTTGGACGTTCGGAAAATTGATCGATCTTGGCCCCTATCCCGCTCTGCTGGTTGGTTCTGACCGAGTGTGGGGTGAGCTGTGGAGTTTCGAAGCGGAGGAGATCCCCATTGTGCACCGCGCCTTGGACATAATCGAAGTCACCAATCAACCCGGTGTTCCCAATGAATACGACCGTGTGCGAGTGCTAGTTACCTTGGCTGATGGAGAGCAAGTGTTAGCCAGTTCGTACCGTTACGCTGGACGTGATCAAGCTGCGCAAGCGAAACACTTGCAACCATTTCAGACGATCAACGATCAGCTCTATGTTGCCTGGCCCCGTACATCAGTTTTTCCAAACTGACTTTTTCGCCTAGCATCGACCGACTAATAAGTGTTGCTTCACAATCGTAGCTGCGCTCGCCAGACCGCCGGGAGTCTTCAGTCCACGTCTACTCATACATGCTCGCCATTCCAGCGATAGTCTTCTTAATCTCGTCGCGGCATTGCTGGGGAGAGAGTATTTCCGCTTCGGCCCCCAATCGCAACACGCGTTGAATAATCTCGATGTCGTGGTAGGCCGTGACTGTTAGCCGCACGCTTCCGTCGGGATCCTCACAAATCAACTGCTCCGCATGCCACGGGTCCTCTTGCACCCAGCGGGCAGCTTGGGCCGACAATCGAATCTCGTAAGACTTGGGCTCAGCACCACTGAAAATGCCAACCGATTGACCAAGATGGGCCTGCAAATCGACCGCATCGTTCGGTTTGAACCAGCTATCGAGCGCTTTGGCGGAGTTAAAGCGATCGAGCTTCCAATGTCGAAGTCGTTCCGTACCCGTGCCATCGCGCGACTCTTCAGTCGAGACTACATAGATGCTCGACTGGAATAAAGCCACACCATAGGGTTCCACTTTGCGAATGGAAGCTAGCCGCCCTGGGACTTGGTATTCCATCTCCAAGTGGCGATGCTCTTGAATGGCGCGATTGATCGTCTTTAGGATCCCCTGATGCTTTTCATAATTTTTAGTGGGCAAACCCAATACATAGAGCGTCCGACGGTAACGCTCGTAATGCTCCCACACTGCGTCGGGCAATTGTTCGCGGACTTTATTCCAGAATGACTCAATGCCGATCCAAAACTGAGTGCCTACCAGCGGAAGCATGAGATCGCGCCCCATCGACAGGGCGATCAGCTCGCTGGCCGTGATCGCGATTTTTTGCAGTCCCTTGTCGCTGCGACTCAGTTTCCACACGCGACCGCGCTGCGTCTCTTCGTCGGTAATCGGTAGTCCCGCAGCCGTCAGTGCTTCGATATCGCGTCGAATGCTTCGCGGATGAAGCGAAGTCAACCCCAGTTCCTCGACGATCGCATTGCGCAGTTCATCGAGCGTCGCGCCGTAGCGCAAGCGCTCCAGTACTTGTAGGATTTTGTGCTGGCGAACCAATTGTTCATTACGGGCCATGTGCACTCCTTGCGGTATTCAAAATGATTCCACTTCGACTGCGCCAATTGCGGCCACAGTATCAGCTCGACGCGCCAGCGAGTGAATTACCGGAGCTGCATGATATTCGGCGACCGCAGTGCCTAACTACTAGGGACCCACTCGCTGGCGCGTCGAGCTGATATTCTTTCGGGCTATTGGCGTTCGAAGACCAATAGATGATAGCGAAAATGTCTGCGATACAATCCCAAAGCAATGGTTAACGCCGAAGCGGTCAAATGCCGCCATTGCCATGGGGTCGCGCGGCGGAAAACTAGCAACTTGAAGAATTGCATCAGGGATAAATGGGCCGCATGCAAGGCCGATGGCCCCAATCGCCAACCGCATTCGATATCGTTCACCAATTGGATCTGGCCATTTGCCCGCCACTGTCGCGCGAGGTTCAATTCATGAAACATCGGCACCGCCCAATTGTGAGCCACGCCGCGCACCACATAGCGAAACAGGGGGGATGTTTTCTGCAGCGGAGATCGCAAATAGCCATCGGTCATCACGATGCGGCCTCCCGGCTTGAGCACGCGTGCCGCTTCCGATAGTGCCCGTTCCGGTTCCGTACTATGGCACAGGCTCTCCAAATAAAACAGGCCATCCATCGAACCGTCTTCCAGCGGCAACGTATGATAGTCGCCACAGTAGTAGGTGACTCGTTCATTGCTGTGTCGTTGTTGCGCCTCGGCAATTTGTCCCGGTGAAATGGAAATGGCATGAAAATCGAGTTGTGGAAAGAGCCGGCTACCGAAACGCGACACCGCACCGACGCCGCAGCCCAAGTCAGCCACACTTCCACTTGGCCATTGGCTAAGCCCCAAGTGCTGAAAGATAAAGCGATTCATTTCCTCCAGCATCGGCCGCCGCACCAGTGGATTGAGCCAAGGTCGCCAATAGCCGAAATGCAAATAGCCTTCCCGACTCCACGCGTAATAGTCGAGTACCGTATCGTTGTAATAATCCGAAATCTCAGCACGATTCTGGCCTTCGTTGTTCACCGACGTCGCATTTGGTATGGCGGTCGACGAGTCCAATTGAGCGGCGTTGTCTAGTTCGTGGATCGATGCGCTCTCTGACACGATTTAAATCCGCAACTTGCATTTAACACTTGACCGGCAACCGAGTGGTTTAGCGTGGTGCATTCGAACACTCACTCACCCCCTTAGCATTTGAAGGGAACGAATAGAATACCACGCGTCCGCAGTTCGCGACATGCACGCACTAGCAGGAAATTTCTGCATACTGGAACCTTGTTCGCGACTATCCGCCTCTAGGCACAGACCACTTGATCTGCCAATATAGATTTGTACAATCGAGCAGAGTTTGAAGGATAAACAAGCGTCCGTGGCGCAACTGGATAGCGCATCGGTCTTCGGAACCGAGGGTTGCAGGTTCGAATCCTGCCGGGCGTACTTTGTTTTGTAAGGACTTTTGACGATTCGGCAACTTTCAAAATCGGCTCTGTCCGAGAAGTTGTCCGAAA
>JBGSJT010000055.1:0-52279 GCA_041741715.1 Pirellulaceae bacterium
GGTCCACGATGCTTACTTGCGTTTGGTGGGCAATGCTTCGCAGCAACGATGGGAAACGCGCGGCCATTTCTTTGCCGCTGCCGCTGAAGCTATGCGCCGCATCTTGGTCGAGAACGCTAGACGTAAGAAACGCCTTCGACACGGAGGTGACCGGAATCGAGTTTCGCTCGATGATCTTGCTGGAAACAGCCGAATTGAGCCTGATGTTATCCTGTCGATCGACGAGTCGTTGACCGAATTGTCGAAAGAGGACGCCGACGCTGCGGCCGTGGTGAAATTACATTTCTTTGCGGGCCTCACCTTAGACGAAACCGCCGATTCACTTGGAATCTCGCGCGCAACAGCTTACCGGCAATGGGCTTACGCCAGATCGTGGCTAAAATTGCGATTGGCGGACCACTCTGGCCCTGAATCGAGCGTGGAAAAAAAATAAAACTTTGAGACGGTTTTGCAGCGTACGTCGCATTGTTCCCGAGCAGATCACTTGTTGTCGCCGTTTCAACGCCAGGAGTACCAGATGTTGCCAGCCGATCCCAACGCCAAAAAGATCTTTCTCGAAGCGCTCGACATTACCGAAATCAAAGCGCGACATGCATTTATCTCACAGGCCTGCGGCGAAGACGACTTACTCAAAGAACGCGTTCATGCACTACTGGTAGCCCATGGTGAACCCGATTCGCGATTGGACAAACCGGCGATCGAGCAAAACACCGATCTCTACAGGCCGCTGAAGGAAGGTCCGGGTACTTTAGTTGGCCCCTATAAGCTACTGCAACAAATAGGCGAAGGTGGTTTCGGCGTCGTCTATATGGCCGAACAGCAAGAGCCTGTTCGCCGCATGGTGGCGCTGAAAATCATCAAGCCCGGTATGGATACCAAAGAAGTCATCGCCCGTTTCGAAGCCGAACGACAAGCCCTCGCTCTGATGGATCATCCGAACATCGCCAGAGTTCTTGACGCCGGGACGACCGACACCGGACGCTCTTACTTTGTTATGGAATTGGTCAAAGGGGTCCCGCTAACAGAGTACTGCGACAAGAATCATCTTGGTACCGAGCAACGCCTAAAGCTCTTCGTCACGGTATGTCACGCAGTGCAACACGCACATCAAAATGGGGTTATCCATCGTGACATCAAACCCTCCAACGTGATGGTCACGTTGCACGACGGCAATCCAGTCCCCAAGGTCATCGATTTCGGCGTAGCCAAAGCGACCAACCAACGCCTGACCGAACGAACATTGTTTACGGCGTACGGTCAGATGATCGGCACACCGGCTTACATGAGCCCAGAACAAGCCGAAATGAGCGGACTGGACATCGACACGCGAAGCGACGTCTATTCGCTGGGAGTGTTGCTGTATGAACTGCTCACCGGTTCAACTCCGTTCGATAGTCGGCGTCTGCGCGATGCGGGCTATATGGAGATGCAGCGAATCATCCGCGAGGAGGAACCGCCACGACCGAGCACGCGCGTCAGCACCCTCGGTGACAAGTTGAGCATCTATGCGAGCCAACGAAGCATCGATTCAAAGAAGTTGGGCGAACTTTTGCGCGGCGATGTTGACATGATCGTCATGAAAGCCCTCGAAAAAGAGCGCAACCGTCGGTACGACAGTCCCAACAGCTTTGCGGATGACATTGAACGCTTCCTCAGTCATGAACCGATCGTCGCGCGCGCTCCGTCAGCCCTATATCGTATGCGCAAGTTTGCGGAGCGCAATAAGACCGCCGTGGTCGCTGGCAGCTTGGTCGCCGTATCGCTACTTCTGGCAACGATCGTTAGCTCGACGATGGCAGTTGTTGCCAGTCGACAAGGGAGTCGTGCGCTGGCTGCCAAACGCGAAGCGGATGAGAACTTGCGTCAAGCAGTCGAGCAGCGCCAGCGGGCGCAAGACTCCGAGTCCAAAGCCATTGCGGCTGTGGAAGCCGAGCGACGCGCTACGGAACGCGCAGAATCGGCCGCTTTGGCAGAGCGAATGGCCAAGGAGCAGGAGACGATCCTTCGCGAATCGGCGGAAGAAAGACGGCGCAACATTGAAAGCAAAAATACTGAGATCGAAGCACTTAATGCATCCCTGCGAAATCAGAAAGAGAACATCCGTCGAACAGCCTATATCGGGCAGATGAATCTCATTCAGAACGCATGGGATTCGAACAACATCGAACTAGTACGAGAGTTGCTCAACGCTTCACGTCCAGGGCGAGGCGAGGAAGACTTGCGCGGCTTCGAATGGAATTTTTGGCATCGCAAGATTCATCCAGATGAGAACGCGATTTCCGTTAAATCCAATGGTTTTCCTCTAGGCAGACCGGTGTTCAGCCAGGACGGGAGTCTGATTGCACGAATCAGCCTAGAACGTAGTACGGGTCGAACCGTCGAGGTGATCGATACAAAGTCGGGGCAAACACTAATCCAGATCCCTTTGGATCAGACGGCTTCACGCGCTTCGGCGCTTCCGGGAGAAAGAACCAGTAAGGGGAATTCGATTCTCTTTCTGAGTCGCGAATCGATTGCGATTGCTACCACTACAAGTACCTTTACCTTGCGTGACAAATATTCTGAAACGGCATTCTACCAATGGATTAACCTGCGTTCGGGAAAAGTCGTTTTCACGAGCGACAGTGCTGACGTTCGCGATCCGTTGCCGTTCGCGTTTAGCCTAGATGGATCCAAGGTGGCAGCGCTGCAAAAAGAGGACTACGTCCACATTTCGGATACAGCAACCGGAGAAGTCACGGCAAAGATTCCTATCGCGAAAAGAGAGGACCCGACCTCGCGAGGTGTATTTCTTGCTTTGAATTCTGATGGCACCACGTTGGCGTTCAAACCGACCGTCCACTTGAGCAGCGGAACTGCGGTGGGCATTTCGATCGTAAACGTCGGTTCCGGCGGGACGGTGTTGACGCCACCGATCGGCGTGGAATTGATGCAGTTTTCACCAGACGGATTGCTGTTGGCCGCCGTCGACGCAACCGAGGATCGCGTTGCAGTTTTTGAAACGCAATCTGGAAAGTTGACGCATGAGATTGTACCGAAGGACGTAACGAAATACGAAGTAGTCCCCCGCCCTGGAATGCACAAGGCGACGATTCAGTTTAGTCCTGATAGCCAGTGGCTGTCTTATTCCAAGCCTACGATTGGAAGGCTGAGCAATCGGCTTTGGAATGTCAAAACTGGAAATCCGCAACCCGAAATGTTGGGACATCCGAGCCCACCAATTCAATTAGGCTTTCGAATGGCAGAATCACGCTCAATTACTCTGCATGACGATGGTACCATCCTCGCATGGCCCCTGCCGGCACCAAATGATTCTGACTCGAACCCGCGATCAGTATTTCGCGACTTTTTTCAAACCACATCACACGGCAAACGTTGGTCGGTCGGGGACCAAATTGCATCCGATCAGAATCAGGGTTCTATTCCAAATTCCGAAGAGAAGGATCCGTTGAAGGATAGCCTTCAATTGGTGCTGATTGACAAAGAGAACGCAACTAACACGCGAGTACTACCGATCATAGGCAATCGTAAGAACACTTGGTTCAGCCCCGACGACAAGTATCTTGCAGTGCACTGTATTGATGAAAAGGCAGACGCAAGGGAAGCCGGTATCTTCTATCTCTTTGACGTCCAGAGCGGAAAAGAAATCACATCTTATCGCATGCCAACCTTCACAATTATCGAGCTATTGCAGCTAAACCGAGCAACGGGTCCTGCTGTCAATCCAAATACGGCTGTTCCAGCATCCACAGGGCCGCCACCAACCTGCATTGTTACGCATACCTATAGTCCCAATGGACAACGCGTTGCTGTTGGCTATTCGACTCGTTCGGCAGTGGATTCGAAGCCGCAAATGACACTTAAGCTCTTAGAGCTGCCATCTGGACGCGAAATTCCATCGATTGAACCCATTCAAGGATTCCTGGAGATCAGACACTTCCTTCGTTTCGCAGATAACGGAGGAGTGATCGTGATTGGGAAACAATCCCGTGGGTTGAGCTTGAACACTGGGACCTCCCGAGCAGCGTCTCCGTTCGGAATTGTACGGGCTTTCTCCAGTCAATCGGATGGACTACGGGTGATCGACGCAATGTCGGGCAAGCTGTTGTGGTCGAATCCGCGAGTGCATCATATGGTTTTATGTCCCGACGACCAATTGATTGCCGGAGTTGAAATTAGCCAAGAAGGGCCAAATACGTTGGCACAACTGGTGATCAGCGACGTCAAAACGGGTAAGGAGATTTGCAGAGTCACATCAGAATCTCCTGCGGTGAATGCGGTGGATTATCACCCAGCTACGCAACGCGTTGCGATAGCGTCGCAGCGCGAGGTCGTCATTCATGATTCTAAGACGAGCGAACCCTTAGCGCGCCTCCAGGGGCATAGCGGCGACATCTGCCAGGTCGCATTTAGTTCCGATGGAAAACGAATCGTCACATCGACGCATGATTCGTTGGCTGACCAAAACAACTCGCAAAACGGTGTCACCAACAACGGGAATTCCTTAGTATTGCGAAAAATGAATGTTAGCGAGACCAAGATATGGGACACTGCGACTGGAATGCAAGTGCTCGATCTCTCTGCGGCCATTCAGGAATCCGTGGCTTCCTCGGATTCGCAACCTAACTCAACTCGGTTCACTTCCGATTTGGTCAAGCTAGGTTCTGGTCAATACTGGCAAGCAAGTCCGATTTCCAAGGAGAGCTCGGTTAAGGAACTGCTCGGGCTCGCAAAAGAAATACTCTCTAGTTCAAGCAGATCTGATGCCGACTGCGATCGAGCCTTGGGATATTTAGACGAAGCAAGCAAGCTGGAGCCGCTCATCCCCGAGACTCTTTTTCTTCGAGCCCGCCTTCATGGCGAGCTGCGGCAATGGAGCGATGCATTGGATGCGTTGACCCAAAGCAGCGAGCTTCATGCCAAGGAAAGCTTGTCGCCACCTTCCGAAGAATGGGCTTTGCTGGCGCTGGTGCATTCCAAGCTGGGGCATCGCGACGAGGCCCTGCAATCGCTGGAACAAGCCAAGGTTTCGGTCAATCTCAACGAAGCGGACTGGCAAAGCATATTGGCGATGGCTGAGAAGCAAATGGGTATTCCTCAAGCATCCGATCAACCCGAGCAATGGATTGGAAAAAAGTTCATGCCACGAAAATCAGCAACAACGCGAACATCATCGGGGCGTGTCGCTTCGGAGCAGACGCTGCCCTATACCATCGTTCGCGTCGAGGGAAACAACCTTTGGACAAGCAAAGGCATGATCCATCGATCCCAAGTCGTTCCGGTAGAGAGTGCCGCAGAATACTACACCAATGTCTTGGCTCGAACTCCTAAAGACATTGGCATGCTCAATAATCGAGGTATCGCTCGGCGTGTCATGAGTGAGTCGGAGCTGGCAGTCGAAGACTACACGGCAGTCATTGAACTCGGACCCAATGCGACAGCCTACGGCAATCGCGGTCGAGTCTACTCGTACGACCTCGAGGAATTAGACAAGGCGCTCGCTGATTACGATCAAGCGTTGCAACTCGATCCGAGGAATGCTAATAACCATTATCATCGCGCCAGTTTGCTTCGTCGCCAAGGGAGACTTGATGATGCGCTGAAGAGTTTTGAAACGGCGATCGGCTTGGCTCCTCAACAAGGAGTCTATCTGACATCACGGGCTTATGTCTGGGCGGCACAGGGAGATCGCGATCGCATGATGCAAGACCTGGACGAGGGAGCCCGCATCAGTCCCGACGACGACTTGGTTTGGGCCATTCGTGCCTGGTTGCTCGCGACGACCCCTGGCGAAGCCTTGCGCGATGGACAGCAAGCAGTTGCCGCCGCTACCAAAGCTTGCGAACTCTCGCATTGGACAAGAACGAGTGTTTTGGACACGCTGGCTGCCGCCCACGCGGAGATCGGCGATTTTTCCAAGGCAATCGAATGGGAAGAGAAAGTGATCGCGTTGACTCCGGCCTCTAAACGTCCAGAGTACGAGGAACGACTCAAGCTCTACCGCGAAGGAAAGCCCTTCCGCGATCATCCTAAGACGCCAACGACCGTCAGCAGCCAGTAGCTTCGAAACCTGTCTCAGCAATCTACATAGGGCCGCAACGGTTCCTGCATACTACTGGAAGATATTGAAATTTCCAAGCAACCACCACAGCAGGATGAAAATTAGGATGGTGGACAGGCACCCACCTCCCATCTTCCACGCACCAACTCCCGCAACTAGTCCTCTTAGGGCTTTACTCATCATTTCTCCTTGGTGTCTGTTGTTAACCCGCCTTGCCGCCGCCCCCTGTCAACCGGAAGACTCAGCGTTCTATTCTCCTGAGCAAATAGCGGGCCAGAGTTTTATAGCCATTTGCCTTGTCCGCTGAGGATGTTCTGGCGTTAAGCCCACTCCCTCTGAGCGGCCGGAGTGTCAGATCGTTTCCGCTACGCAAGTGGTCTCTGTGGGGGGGCGCGGTTCTAATGGAACACTTGGGCAGGACTAGAGATTCCCGAACGCACCTCACGCCAGGTGCCATCTAAACCTCCGCAATCGCAGAATCATTTTGACGACCAACGCGACGGTCGTCGAAGCTTCGAACTGCCGGTCCCGGACTGCTTAAGGTGGGCGTGTCATGAGCGCGCCAAAGCGGTTCCCGTCTGCGTACAAGTGCCGCACACCGTGGCACATTCACGTCGGAGGTGCTCGATTTTGTTGTTTCGAAACGAAGCAGGTTAATGTTGCAGATGCTTCCCTCGAGAAATACAATTCAGCCAATCATTTACGCAGTCGGTGGGAACTGAACCCACGCGCGTTCCGTCGACCGCTAACTCGCACCGGTTGGACACGCCGGAGCCGCAAATGGCATCATCTGGCGAGACAGCACCGGCTTGGGGTCACCGGTGCGAGTTAGCAAACTCACTTCAAACCAGTTTTCAAATGGAAGGCGATGCACCTGCAAGCTCGAAGTGAATTCTTAACCCTTTTGAGAGTCTGGCCATGGACGCGGTTAGGACTCGCGGTGACATTCTCATTCTAGGGCGTATAAGAGGACATTAGCGGAACGTTCGAAACTCACCTGAAAGGCTGCATCCGCCCCCTAACTCCATGCCACCAAACCTAGGTGGGGCTGCGAACAAGATCGCAGGTACCTACCGAGGCTGGACCATCCGCTGTCACCTGGTAGGTCGAAGTTCGGTGCAGTTTCCACTTGAGGCGAAAGAGACCTCCGCGCGCTACGGCGACCGAGAAACGACCGCTTGCACGCGTCGGTCGATGCAGACCTCCAGCTCGAAGCAAATCTCCAAAACCGCAGCGGTCGCCGTCACCTCGGTCATCTCTGCAACTTAGTTCATGCCCCAGGACGGTTCGTCCTGGGGCACGAACGGCGACCTATTTCAGACCGGGATTCGACAATGCGGCGTAGTCAAAATGACTTCGGCGAAGGAGCGTCCGTCGCTCGTAAACTGCCTGATGCAAACCAACGCTAAGCAGCCTCGCTCTGCGGCCGGTCTCTTGGAAAACTTGCGTTGGATCAGGAAAAATCTATGACATTTCGAGCTGCATTAACCTTTTCCGAGTGCGGACTCTCATTACGGCTGTGAAGTTATTCATTACCTGGCCGAGTTGTCCGCCACGATATTCTGTACTTTCGCGCGCGCGTTTTTGTCTCCGATTTCACTTTTGCTTACTGTTCCCAGCGTTTGAATTGCTCCAAATAGGCGACAACCTTCGGGCGATTCTTTTCAAAGTAACCGAGCAACACAATGAGGCCGACGCCGGTCGCAATTCCAAAAGCCCACCACGGCCAGACCTGACCAATGGCTTGCTGGGCGTGCCATACCATTCCGAGTAATGCGATCATCGTAAATGCCAGTCCGCAGTAAAGGAACGCGCGGACTCGCATGACAATTCCTGCGGCCACGCCAGCCAGCGCCAACGCGAGGAGCAAAATGGGTTGCCAAAGTTGGCCTTCGAACGCTTTCAAGAACACTTCAGTTGTACTGCTTAGGTAAGCCATCATAACTGCCAAGTATCGCGTGGCCAGGACGACGCTTGCGGAAAGTCGCTTTCGATTGGATTCGACAAAAAGCAGTGCAGCCAACGACGGAGGTAGTATCCAAAATTGCGGGTGTTCGGTGAATTGCAAATTGGGATTGCTTTGCAAGAAAGCCCAAAACGAGAAGAGAACCAGCGCCGACGCCAACGCGCGAAGTCCGACAGAATCTCGAACCCAACTCTGAATTCCATAAATTAATGAAGCAGAAAGTAATAGGAACGAATACCTCCCCCAATCGCTCCACAGCCACTCGGCTCCAACGGGATGGAAAAACCACACACCCGACAAAGGTATGATTGGCAACAGCAGACTACTGCGACCAACCGGGTCGGCAATAATCCGTTGGTTAGTGCGCAGCAACCATTCACCAATCCCAGCACTGATCATCGCGATCGCAAATACAACAAGCGGCCACCACTTCACAAAAATACCGCTAAACAACTCTGGAAAATGAAAGTAACATCCGCCGCAAAGAAATGCCAAACTCACTTCGGCAAAGTACACTGCAGCTTTCCTGGTTGCTTCCGACGCCGAGCGATCTATGCTATGGGGACTCGCCGCGAATTGCAGCAACCGTCCAACGACGGCTGACCAGGCAAGTAGGGTCATCCACTTCGTCCCGAGAGCCGCTTGGGCAGCAACAGTGTTCCAGACCTTGGCTGCCTCGCCACCCAGCATGACTACGCCGATCGTGACTCCGATCGCAAATGCTGCCCAGCCAACGTGCATCAGCGGTCTTTCCCAGCGCTCTTTATTTCGCACTCCCTGAGCCAACAAGGGATAGATTATGCCGAGCAATACGAACGCGACGAATGCACGATGAATAAACATCCAAGCACCCTCCACACCTGCCACCGACCAAGCACTTGGCAAGTCGGCCCACCACAGCAGCACCAACGAAGATGAAATGAGTGACAGCCCAACGTAACGGAAGCTACGCATGCTATGTTCGAAGGCGATGGGCAGAATTGTTAAGGCGCCGATAAATGGCAAAATGGTCGCTGCAACGCGCATCGTTCGCTCTTCGAAGAACAGCACCAGCAGGACGCTGGGGACAAGTGCCAATAACGACGCTGACGCATGAACTGCAGGCATCCAGTGCAACGCGTGACGGAGCTTTGCAGTTTCGGTGATGGTGCCAAACTTAAGAGTCGATCCTAGCATCGAGGCTTCCCGAACCAACTCCCGTAGTAAACCTGCGATCAGAGCCATCGCACCCAGTCCGCTGGCCATCCATATCAACCACGTGTGCATCTGCGGTAAGCCGGTGTGGATAGACAATATTGACGAGAAAACCAAGGCAAGTGATACAAGATTGAAGTAAAACGCAAGACCGCGTTGACCAGCGTGTATCTGCCATAGTCTCGCACTCGCTAGAATTAAGCCAGCCAGCGACAAACTCAAAACCGAGGGGTACAGCGCTGAAGGGACTGCACCATAACGATAATGAATGACAATCCATAGGAAGCTCAGCACGGCCGATGCTAGCGGCACTTGCAAACTGACCGCCCGATCCACCGACCAATGTAAGCGACTTGCCTGTTCGGATTCGCTCTTCGAATCAAAAGTTCGTTCTACAAATAACTTTGCCGCGATTGCGACCAAAGCAACCCAAATTGGACCCCAAAGAATATTCCACAGGAGTTGCATTTCGTCCTTGCCAGTGTGATGAAACAACCAAGTGAACATTCCCGCTGCTGCGGCAATTGCCGCCAAATGTCCCCGCCAAGATTGCCGCGACGCTACGCTGCTCAGCACGATGATTAGCGCCAAATAAGTCAGCTCAGCGAAAGGCCAACTTGCATTCGGGTCCTTAATCGAACTAACTAGCCCGAGAGCGCCTACTAGCGAAGCGAGAATGATCCAAGTGGCCTCACCAAGCTTCGAAAAAGTCTTGCCGTTCGTTGCTGCGATCATACGCACGACAAGTCCGATCGTAAGCGAGACCAACCAAAGTGCAATGAGCATTCGAAGCGGCTCGAAGTCGCGGGCTGCCGGATCGCTCCTCGTCGGCATGGCGATCAACCAATTCGCATAGGCAGTCGCTCCAACTGGAGAAATCAAACCTAATGCAGTTGCCAACATTCCGAAATGAGATGCACCGCGCCGCGTAAACAGGAACCAGAAGAGCAACAGCGTCACGCTGGCCGTTAAACCGAATATCGGGCCGCCAAGTCGATCAACGCCAGATAGCTTTTCGATCGGATACGCGATTACAACGAAGGCTGCTCCCACGCATAACGCCACAACTGCGAACATCGCGAGCAGCACAAGCGTCCAACTCGATTTTTCACTTCGCTGCCAGCGAGCGCCCTTCAGAGATTTAGAGATGAGCTCACCAGCACCGATCTTGTTACCAAGAATTCGCTGCAGGCCAATGAAATTCCGCACCGAAGTAAACCCAATATTTACTATTGCGAGCCCAGAGATTATCAACGCAAAGCTCTGTAACAATATGATGACCGTGCTGGGCAAAGTTGGCCCACCGACGAGGGCTAAGGCCGCAATGGAAGCGCCTGCAGTCGCTGCAAGAGTTCCACTTGCAATCGTCACCCGAGGCTGTTCCCCATTCCAAACGCTGAACAGCCAACGAACTAGCCCAAACACCACCGCCGGGCCCAGCGATATAAGGAATACCACCGAGTTGCTCGACCACTCGCCGTCTATGGCAAACAGCTTCGCAGGGAGCGTCCCGCTGATGCAGCACGCCAACGATGCAAACGAGCCAACGATAAGAAGTGCCACCAGCATCCCGCGTGCTAGAAACAGCCATTTGAACTCTCTCTCAAGAGTAGATTTCAATCCAAGCAGTTGTTGCCAAGCCTGCAGTGATCGGCTCTGCCACGTGTGGCCTGCGAACTGCAACAGGTCGCTTCCAATCAGTAGTGCCGCAATTGCCCACAGTGACGCGGCAAGTGAGTAGGGAGGAACGATCCAAGCGGCAATTGCCAAAGCAACGGCGACGGGCAGTAGTGCGATTGTTTCCAACACGAACCCATGTTGTTGCTTCGTTCCAATCCACGACGCTGCGACGGCCAAAACTACACCACTTAGCAAAACAAGACCAACGCCGAACTGCTCCAGCGGTTGCACCACAAATGAAGTAATTGCAAGGTCAACGTTCGCTCCCAAAGAAACTGCAATGTTTGGAATAGCCGGTCCCAAAAGTGACGCAAGCAAGCCGAGCCAACAGCATGCAAGCAACGTCGCCGATGCCCACGAGGACCCAGCTTGCAACCAATCGCGTTGGAGCCTGAACTGAATTGATCCAAGCGCTATCTCAAAGGCGATTAATGTTATTGTTACAACCACTGAAAGTAGAGCGACGGTGCAGGCTAAGCCCATCTCCCGCCACCATCCGTAGGCATGCCCATTTGTGAAAACAACGGAGCAGGTCCAAAGACTGAGTGCGATCAAAGCGATTTCGCGCCACTCACTTCGTCGCCAACTCACGAAAATGGCCGCGCAACTGACCGGCAAGAACCAACCTATGAAGCTAGCCCATCGGAGTTGATCGGAGTTCGACCAAATCGCCACCGCACTCAAAGTGCTAAGTACGACTGCCACGCCGGACAACCAATTGATATTCGACTGTTGCGATGGTATTGAACCAGTGGACGTTTCGCTCGTCGGGGTTTGCGATTCTCCTCGACCGCCGAGCAATTTGACGATGGCCGCCAAAACTGACCATCCAACAGCTAGCTTTGCGGTTCCGACGGCCCATGAACGAGTCGGTCGCAAGTCACTCAGAAGCTGTTCAAGCAAAGGACTGGTTTGGCAAAGTCTAACCGTACCCAGCAATAATATTGCCTGTCCCACGGGCACGAAACAACGGAGCAACATGCGAGCCCCAGACCACTGGCAGGTCACAATCCCCGCACCGATTGAAAGCACTCCATAAGCAATCAACAACAACGCCGCCCAATTGCCTCCATAAGGCGTTTTGCCAATTGGCAATAGACTCGCAACTAGTGTCAGGATCGCTGCAGCACCGATCGTGACTGCGCCAGCAAGCTGCAATTGCTGAAGGACAAGGGTGTTCGAAGCTTTGCGACCCCTGCTGAAAAATCCGATAGCAGCTGGTTCCATATTCTGCAACGCAATGCGCTGGCCAATGGTCGTCGCAAGCACAGCGATCACGCTTATTGTCGTCATTGTCCCAATTCGAACGAGGCCGATCCAGTCTGTTGGCTGAATCAACTCTGATTCTCCGAAGGAAATTTCAAGAACAAACGTAGTCGCAGTAAGGAAAGCGATCCCTCCAGCGACAAGTCCAATTCGAAGTTGATAGCTCCAGCCATGGAATAACCACCAAATCGCTGCCACAAACAAAAGTGCTGAGATGGTGATTCGATGCGCGCCCGTCTGCCAAATCGCTGCAATCAAGAAGACTGAGCAGAGTGAAGCTACGATCCAAGCTGACAAACGGAACCAACTGTTGCTTAAACTTGGACTCTCGCCAGGTATTGCCGTCAACGAATTGATCTTGTTGACTCTAGATAATGCCGCAGACCATCCCCATGCAGCCCATGTCGCCGCGAAGATGCCTGTGGCTACCCACCACCACGGGCCAACGCCTCCCGTGGACCTCGATTGGACGAACCAAAAAACGCAAGGAACAACTATCGCGAACAGCGACTGAATCACGATTCCAGCAACACGTCGATGACTTCCCGACTGAAAACCTGTATGCGAAATCAAAGTAGATCGGCTCATCGTGAAGGCTGAACACATGCTGGCTGTTAGGAGTGGCAGCAGCATCCATATTGCCTGTCCATTCTGAAGCCACTGGCGCTCGCTCAAAAGGTCTATTGGCATTAGAGTCAGGCCAGCGACAATCGTCACGGTGGATGGAATGAGCCAGCGGCGAGCAAACAGCGATTGGCTAGCAGTGATTGCAAGCGCGCCATAAACGACGATTCCAATTCCAATAATTAAGATAGTGAATGTATCGAGTGTCGGCGCACTACCCGGCCTTCGCGACAAGAGAATGCCAACCAGAACCGCAAGTGGAATAAGCATCAGCCCGATATGCAGGATGCCCCGAGACGTTGTGCGAAGTTTCCACTGCCGGAGCGTATATTGTCCGGCGCCGTGAACGGCCACCGTTGCCAACAAGAAAACCAGCGATGGAAAAAAGCGACTAGTGCTCGACAACGTACTCCAAAGGCTGATAACCAAACCAACGGAACAAATCACGATTAAGGCGGCGCTGATCAGCTCAACCCAGCGAATGTTCGACTGCTCCATGAACGACTTGAACAAGCCAGCGGTCAGCCTCTGCTGCACTGGGGCTTGAATGGGTCGAGCCGCGGCTGCTTCGTATTCTCTATCTAGTGCGTGGACAAGAGTCTTCGGTTGTTCCGGAGCCGATTCGACAATCGACGCCATGATCACTGGCTCTTCCTCTTTAGCACTAAATTTCGCGAAGCTCGGTATTTCGCGAAGTGGCGGGATTTCTCGTGGCCGCACTTCCTGCGCGCTGACCTTGAGCGAGAGGATTAATTGTTGAAGTTTGATGATCTGCTCGTTGGTCAACCACTGATGAAGCTTTGACAATGCAAGCAGGCGGTTCGCTGCCTCAAGATCCTTTTCGACACTTGGCAACTCTGGCTTGGAATCCTGTTTCAGATTCGACAGTTCCGCCAGCAAGCTCTCTCGGCAATTGCAGCTTTCGCCTAGATACTTCCGATTGCAGGACACACATTGCTTGCCGAACAACCCGCGATTCAGCAACGCTGCAAGCAACCAAGCCCCATGCCCGGTCACTGACCAAAAAAATAGGAAGAGTGATAATCCGAAAATTAATACAAGCATGTCGGTCATAAATATTGTTCCTCGCTGTTTCACCAATCGTTCGAGAGGTGATTTGGGCTCGTGCTTTTGGCTGCTCAATTCACGTAGCAAACTCTGATTGACTTCATGCGTTGCAGAAATCCAGCTGAGTCCATCTTTGCAGACAGTTTCAGAGCACATAAAGTAGACGCGTTCCGAAGATCCTACCTACGCAAAAGCCGCAGATATGCGCTTGCGGCTCGAATGCATTAACTGGCCAACTTGACTCAGTAACATTTTGGATTTTACTGGCTTGATCGATCGAGCGCTGGCAAGATGGGAAGTCGCGACTCTGTAGCGCCGTTGGCTAGTCTTTCTTTGGTGAGTATGCTTTCGAGAGTTTCAACAAGCGTTCAAATCCAAGCCGCATGAGTTCTTCAATAAATCGGAGAGTTCGCGATAGTTTGTTTTGCCGGTTCCAAGTAACGGCATTTCGTCGATATACATGACTTTACGAATGCGTGTCAGATTCGACATACCGGCGTTACGTAGAAACCCGTTGACTGTTTCCACGTCGGTACAAAGTCCTCCTGCCGTAAACAGACAAATAAGCGGCCGTTGACCTGGATCTTCGATATAGGTCAGCGCCGAAGTGATTTCTCCTTCGTTTTGCGGCAAGTTGCTCCGGATCACCGTTTCCATCGCCGGTAGGCTGATCATCTCCCCGCCAATTTTGACAAAACGCTTCAGTCTCCCGGTGATGACCAGTGAGTCCGATTCGTCGAGAATACCAAGGTCGCCAGTAACGTAATAACGCTGGTTGTCCAGTTCCATAAACGCATCGTCGGACGTCCGATCGAGATAACCGCTGAACACATTCGGTCCACAAGCCAGTATTAGCCCTTGCTGTCCGCGTACCACATCCTCATAGGATTCTGGGTGAACCAAACGGAGTCCTACGTCTCTGATCGCCGGACCAACTCCTACCGCTTGGCGGTCAAGTCGGCAAAGGGTCAGGACCGGCGAGCATTCCGTGATGCCATAGCCTTCGAGCAGTCTCGCACCGAATCGCCTGGCCGCGGTTTCAATCAATTCCGCTGGAGTCTTCTCACCGGCGGTCATGATCAATCGCAGACTCTGCAGTTGGTCGTCTGAGGCGGCGCGGAAAATTCCCGATATGAAGGTAGGCGTACCGCAAATGATCGTCGGTTTCCACATTGCAATTCCGCGCGCAAGTGTTCTGGCATCGGTCGGGTTTGGATAGAATGAAACCTTCACCCCACTGGTCAGCGGCAACAGCGTCGTAATCGTGAAACCGAATGAATGGAATGGCGGTAGAAATCCGTACAATGAGTCGTTACTTTCAGGCCGCACGACATCCAGGCAGGCGGCGATGTTGCACAGAATGTTTTTATGTGAAAGTGGCACACCTTTCGGAACCGATTCCGAACCGCTGGTAAACAGAATCACCGCAGGCTCATCGGGTGATGTCTTATCCGAACCGAAGATGCGACAAACCCTTTCCGCCTGGCTGCGTGCCCGCAGGGCTGCACGGATTTTACTCCACAGTGTAATTCGGTTTTTTCGCAATGACTCCAGGGTCACCACGTGCTCTGAGATCCGGTCGAAGTCTATCGAGTCGAGTCGGTCGAGAAAACGGGCTGACGTCAGAATCGTTTTCACCCCTGAGAGTTCCAGAACGTGTTCGATGTTTGCGTCGCCCAGGGTCCAGTTAATCATAACCGGCACTTTGCCAGCCAGCAGCGTTGCCGTGATCACCAGCGCCGCTCCACCCGTTGCCGGCAACATGATACCGATGTTCCGTTCAGGATAGTGTCGAATAATTTCCGCCAGAACCAGCACCCCTATTTTAGCGCGATTGTAACTGAGCACCCCGCTGGTCTCGTCCGCGAGCGCAACTGCATTGCCGCCTCGATCGCAAACCTTCAGAAAATTCATGTGCACCGAAGTGTTGGGATCCGGTTCGGTAACAGTGACATTGCGCGCCGGTTCATGCCATGCCTTCGGAGCCGGATTGTCACGCGTCAGCGCGTATGCTGTCGCACCTCCGGCGGCAGCGACTTGAAGATCGTAGACGTTCCGCAGCTCTTCTGCCTTAACTTCATAAGCGTGAAACTCCTCTTCCAGCCATGCAATCATTCCCGCCAATTCCAACGAATCAAAGCCAACTTGGCTCGAAAGTGACCATGAGTCCTTTATCTCTGCCACGTTCATGTCACGCCGCCGGGCGATCTCGTTGACGACCTTCTGCCGAATTTCCGGCGCAATCTCGACACTGGATTCCCCTGGCAATGTCGATTGACGATGCCCGAAAGCCTTTTTGCTCCAGATAGTTTGCGGAACGAGCACAATCTGTTCTTCACTGCCCTTGTTGTACCAGTTGTCGAGATACCGGTTCATCTCCATCTTGGTACCGTCGTATGGGAAGTCTGGCGGGGATTCAACCAGCTCAACCACAACTTTGCGCCGTGGCGAAAAGAAAATCAGGTTCATCAGCAAATGCTTGAGCGCCATCAGCAGACAGCTAAACAAAGGTGGCGTTTCCTGCCAAGCGACCCATGAAAATGAACTGCCCATCAATCCACGCGTGCGAACAAGCAGGATTTTCTTGTGTTGGACCCGGCTGAGCACATCGTAGACTCCCGACGCTGCCCCAACCTCTTCGCGGGTACTCCGCATCAAGCGACCGGACGGATAGATCACGACGTTCGATCCTTCGTTCAGGCAATCCGCCGCATGCTCGAGGGCTTTGCGGACACGATATTTCTTATAGCTGCCAATTCCGCCGTACATGTTGGGCATTGGAATGGCGCGTATCATACGCATCAAGTAATTCAGTACCGGCATGTAATAGAAATCTTCAACGGCCATCCCTCGAGGTTGCATTGGATTCCAGAGGTGCGAAAAGACAATTACCGGATCGATTTCGCCTGGATGGTTCGGCAGAATTAAAACGCCTTCGCGCTGCAAGAGTTTATCTTTGCCGATCAATGTGATGTCATAGCGCAGCCACAAAAACGAGCGCACGATCCAAGCGGCAAAATTCCGGATGAAATTCATAAACCGGAGACCTTTTGTTTGAGTTCACGCGACACGGATTCGAGCTTCATGAAGAAGCCGCCCAGAACCTTCGATTGCGAGCGTCCGCCGCATGCCCAACGTCTGGTGCCATACGACGTACCGTCAGTTGAGCACGATGTATTTAGTAGTTTGCTTGACATCATCTATTCTTATTCATGTTTCATTCATCGAAACTTCCTATTATGTCCACCGCAATCTAGTTCATCGTCCCCTCACAGACATGAGACGTTTTTCGGCGATGTGGTTGTTCACCAAAATTTCAACCAATTTTGAATGGCCATCTCGAGAAAAAGCATGCTATCAAAACGCTGCAGGGCCAAGAATCGCGCTACCACCAAACCTCCAAGGCTATGCCCGAGCTTGACCAATTTTTGATTCGCAACCACCGGCTGAGCGGGGCTGAGCACAGAAGCGAGGTCATATAACGAATCGACATTTTGATGGAGAACGCCACGAGCACCTGCAGACTTGCCATGCCCTGCTGATCGTAACAAACGCAAACCATCCCCAATTGCTAAGCGTGTTTGCAAGTCGGTCGTAGCGGCCGATGTGTTCTCCTAGTCCGTGAACGATACATACTACTCCACGCGTCGTATCTTGGTTGTTTGCGGGCCAATGTCGCAGACTGAGTTTCAAGCTATCGCGAGTATGCCAAAAGTCAGGGAGTTCACTCATCAGAAGACTCGTGGTTTGCATTTTGGAGCGCCATCGACCAGCAAGATCGTATCTCCTTGAGCCTGCGTTCCACAGTGGCGACGGCGCAACCCATCTTGGTTGCAATCTCCGTGTTGGTGTGGCCTTCCAGTCGAAGGCAAGCGATGGTTTGAAGTTCCTCGTTTTGTAGCATCGCAAACAGCCCTCTGCATTCTTCCTCCATCATCGCGATCCACTCTGGAGAAGCTGTGTCGCCTTGAACCCCATCGATTCCAAGGCCGGTCACCGCATCTGCGTTGGAACCAAACGCGGATTCACCACGTACGTCCCCGCGTCCCGCTTTGAGCGTCTGGCTGTGCCTCTTTCGATCGATCACTTTGCGAAGTGTAATCGACCTAAGAAGGCGAAACATTCCATCCTCGGAATCCAACTTGGGAAAACGATCTCGCTGAACGGCCCGAAAAAAACTCAACAGCGCGCTTGCCGCTACATCTTCTCCATTGAATGCACGTTGCCGAACTCCCAATGCTGCGAGCCGTTTCTCTGCAAACTTGGTCAATGCCGGGTACCATTGCTCCCACAATGCTGAGATCGCGTCCTCATCGTGATGTTTGATCTCGTCTAGCTGCTGAATAATGCATTGGTTTTCGGGCGTTTTACTCATCAGTCGACCTTTCAATGAAGCTCGGATTCATGGAAACTGCGAATCGTGACACCTCTCAAGCAAGAATTTTGAGGGGGATCGAACCGGCATTTCGGTTCGCTAAGTAGTGGTATTCTAAACCCTTCACCTTGAGGCGGGTAAACCTGAGTACGAAAATTCCCGAGGATGTTCATGGCTCTCAACTTTATTGACATTCCGACAGAGCAGACCACTGCAGTTACGGACTTGATTCTTGCCGCGCAAACAATGATTTGTTTGTTGTTGGTGCGACGAACAGCGGAAAATCCCGGATTTTCCTTATCTCTCTGGTCATGGGTATTCGGTTTGCTGTTCTTCGCGAGTTTGCTTGGCACCATTGTTCATGGATTCGAGCTGTCCCCAGAAACGATGCGAACTCTTTGGCGTCCAATCTACTTTGCGTTGGGGTTACTTGTCGCATTGGTTGCGCTGGCCGCTATTTCACACGTTTGGCAAGAGAACATCGGCAGACGTTTGTTGCCGGCCGGTATCGGTATCGCCTTTACTTTTTTTGCAGTAACTCAGATATTGAATGTCTCCTTTTTGCTCTTTGTCGCGTACGAAGCCATTATGATGATGTTCGCGCTAGTGCTTTATGTTCGTTGCCTTTGGTGTCCCGTGAGGCAACGAGGCTCTGGTTTTTTGGCAGCAGGTGTATTTCTAACTTTGATTGCTGCGGCAGTGGACACACAGTCTACTTGGCGACTCCAATTCGTTTGGGCGTTCGATAACCACGGTATTTTCCATTTGATTCAAATGTTGGGCCTGCTCATCATTTCGATTGGTGTAATCCGGTCAAAAGATTTCAATGCGGAAGCGGATAAGTGCGATGCCATACCCTGACCCGATTCTGCCTGAAATGGACTTCCACGTCCTAAAACGCATTGGCCCTATTTGCGATGCCTTTGAAGCAGAAATCCGCCAGGGCGCGAATCCAGTAATCGAAGACTATTTGACCAAGGGAATTGAATCCGATCGAAGCGCATTGCTGCTTGAGTTGTTGAAGCTCGATCGCGAGTACCGTGCTGCATCTGAAAGACCATTGCTATTTGCCGACTACCTTGCCCGATTCCCGAAAGACGAAAGCCTACTTCGATCCGTGTGGCTGGAAGCCGAAACGATCGCATCTGATTCTAATGTTCCGCCTACACCACAGCGGGTCGGTCGAGATCTTCCGAAACGACTTGGCCAATACGAACTTCTGCAAGTGTTGGGTCAAGGTGGGATGGGGGTCGTCTATCGTGCGGTTCAATACGCAGGCAATAATGCCATTCGAGAGGTAGCTCTCAAGTTAGTTCGGACGGACCATTGGTACGGCGTCGAGGACACGCGAAGCAGCGTTCTTTTGGCTAGGTTCCGAGAGGAGACTCGCTTTGCAGCGCAACTCGAGCATCCCAACATCGTGCGAGTCTACGACGTTGGCCAAATCGATGGACTCGACTTTTTCTCGATGCAATTGATTAATGGTACTGACTTGTCGTCGGTCGTAAAATCGCAACATTTATCCTATCTCACGATTGCTGCAACACTTATTCCTGTTGCCCAGGCGATCTCGTTTGCCCATGCGAAAGGAATTGTGCATCGTGATTTGAAGCCAAGTAATATCTTGCTCGATTCGCAACTGAAACCTTACATTGCGGATTTTGGATTGGCCAAGTCGACGAGTGGAAATTCGGACCTGACACAAACTGGCCAGATTCTAGGAACGGCTGGATATATGGCTCCCGAGCAGGCGGCAGGCGAGTGCAAAAAGATTGAATCATCAGCCGATATCTATGGATTAGGTGGTTTATTGTACTTTTGCTTGACCGGCCAAGCTCCCTTTGTTGCTGAGAATGTGTTGGATGCACTTGTGCAAGTACTTGAGAGCGAACCAGCTCCGCCACGTACTCACAATAAGCAAATCCCGCGTTCGCTTGAACTCATTTGCATGCGGTGCCTAGAGAAGAAGCCGGAGAACCGTTATGCGAATGCAATGGAGGTAGCAGAAGATCTCGAACGGTTTCTGCATGGGCTTCCCACTCATGCCAAGGCACCGACGGTTATCGAACGCGTTCGACGATTTGGCCTTAGATCGCCAGTGATCGCCTCGCACCTGGGTGCGCTTGGGCTGGCGCTGATCATCGGCCAATTGAAGTTTGCCATATCGTCCAACAAAGAACTAGCCTACCACATCCAAGTGAGTTCCGTCACGCTCGCTTGGATTGTAGTAAGCGTTTTGTTCGGTTTGTTTGCGCGCAGCAAGAAGCTTGGGGAGAAAAAGGGGGCAGGAGCCGTTTAGTAAGATTGGGTAACTTCAAAACCACTCGTTTTACCTAAAAGGCTCCTGACCCCTTTTCGACCCCTTTTCGAATCCACCTGACCCCTTTTCGAATCCACAGCTCAAAACGCTCCCTGGATCGCAAGCCAAAAATATGGTTGAACAAAACTCGAGTCCGAAGGGCAATTCTTCGATTTCGGAAGGAAAGGTTTCATTGCAAACACAGCCTTTGCCAACCAATCTATTCGAAGAATCGGAGCAACTTCGCCGCTCGATGGAACAGCACAAGCAAGACGCGGATCGGCTTCGGAAAGAAATAGATGCTGAGAATCAGCGCACATGGAGTTCCATTCCAGTCAAAGGAACCTGGAAGTCGCTAGGCTGGGGCGCGATTTTCGGCATCGTATTTGGACTACTGGAGTTTGCCGGATTCAAATCGATAAAGTAAATGCTCCGACGTCACGAAGTGAGTCAATTGTTCATAGAGGAAAATCAAACGGAAATTTTGAAGTCGAATTAATTGCTTTTCGTTTGAGCCAACGGGCCAAGGAGTTCATCAAGATGCGGCGCTATCGGTTCACTAAGCGGCAGGAACCAGATGTTTGGTTTGCCAGCCGCGCGGTATTGTCGATCTAGACTATCATAAACATTTTGCGTTGATTGCATTGATCCGAGCAGTCGTTCGATTTCCGGTGCGATAGGTTCTAACGGTCCCTGGGTTTCCGTCGTTCGTTTTACGATTTGGGCGATCTGACTCGGTGTGCGGTCGTTTGAGTCAAGCAAAATACGGTAGCCGCCAGATACATCGGCCATGTACGAGTGGCTTTGACCTGACTGAATTTCGAAGCGATGCATAATGATAACGGCGCGGCGCAAAAGGAGCTCGGCCTGTGAACGGCGCTTTGTAGCTGCAAGCATATGGGCTAGGTCGTACAGGTCCATAGCGACGTTTGGGTGCTCAGCTCCGTAGAATTGTTCATCGATAGCCAGCCCGCGGCGTTTGAATTGCTCGGCCTCCGCCGGATGGTTCGCGTCTTCCAGCAACAATACAAAGTAGTTGAAATCCTCAGCGAGTTCGGAGTGCTCGGCTCCGTAAAAGTTTGTGTGAATGGCGACCACGCGGCGCATCAACAGTTCCGCCTCGGATGGCCGTTGCGTTTTGCCGAGCAACTGTGCAAGGTTGCTGAGTCGATTGGCGACCTTCGGGTGATCAACTCCATGGGACTGTTCTTCAATGGCCAGCGAGCGACGCATCAATGGTTCGGCCTCCGCCAGACGGTTCGTGGCCATGAGCAATTGTGCCAAATTATTGAGACTCCTGGCAACCTCGGGGTGGTCGGCTCCAAAGAAATGTTCGTCGATAGCTAACGCACGGCGCATCAGTGGTTCGGCCTCCGCTCTGTGGTTCGTGGCATTGAGTACGGAAGCTATATTGTTAATGTCTCGGGAAATACTAGGATGTTCCGATCCAAAGTAAAGCTCGTCGATCTTCAAAGCACGTTTGTAGAGCCGCTCGGCCTCCTCCAAACGCTTGGTGTGTTCGTGCAAATGCCCCAAGGAACCAAGCCGTATAGCTACAAAATGGTGCTTGTCTCCGTAAAACTCTTCGTCGATGGTAAGTGCTCGTCTGATCAAGGGTTCAGCCTCCTCGAATCGATCCTTTTCCATTAATAATATTGCCAAGTTGTTGAGGATCGTGGCGACTCGCGGGTGTTTCTCTCCGTAATCCTTCTCGTTGATGGTCAGAGCACGGCGCATCATGGATTCAGCTTCCGCCAACTGGTTCGTCGTCTGGAGTAACAGTGCCAGATTGATGAGATCGCGTGCGACGTTCGTGTTTACTTCTTTAAGTTCGGAGTCCGAGCGTGGCGACAATTGTGACAATTGCTCCACTCTTTCCTCGTCGATGGCTAGTGCATGGCGCATCATGGGCTCGGCTTCCGTCAGACGATTCATGGTGTGGAGCAAATGTGCTAGGTTGGCTAGTGCGTTCGCTTCATCATTTGCTGTGGTTGCGAGCTTCACTGCCGCTCGTAAATTCGGCTCGGCGTCTTGGAATCGGGCCAAATCAAGTTGCATTAACCCCAAAAGAGCACGAGCCTCAAACCAATCAGGAGCGAGCTCGGCGATCTGTTCTCGCAGCTTGAGGGCTGGTTCCCATTGTAGTTTCGATTCCAGCAATTCGGCTTCGAGGATCAGTGATTGCAGACTTTTATTTCGTAGTTCATTCTCCGATTCCGCCCGACCTTGGGCTGCGTTGGCTTGTTCGGCATGACGTCGCGCATCCACCAAAGTAGCTTGGCGGCGACTCTCTAAATAGACCAACGCTTCGTCCGTCCCCTCCTTCTGCAAAATATCGGCCGCGTGTTTGAAGACTGGGCTGGCTCCTTCTCTCAAACCTTCTTGAATCAATTTGACGAGGTCATCAACGCGACCAGCCGCAAGGTCACGTTCCTTTTCGATCGCCGCAATCTTTCGTCCCCGCCCTTGTTCGTCGGGTAACGCGTTGATCTTCGCCTCCGCCGTCGCTTGAATCTCCAGACGAATTCGCTCCGCCAATGCGTCTGGGTTGGTGAGTTCCTTAACGGCGTTTTCCAACGCCTGCTTCAATTCTATTTTTGTCCGCTGACCGCTGACGTCGATCTGTTCTTCGGTCTTCTTCTGTCCATCTTTTACCGACGTTAATAGATCACGCAGGCCACCACCGAGCCATACAATACCAACACCGATCATGATCAAACAAGTGGTCACACCGATCATCCAAGCTCGAAATCCTCGCCGAAGTCGATCAAGCTCGTCTTTGAGTCGACGCACTGCGAGCTCGGTCTCCGGATTGCTTTGGACTGCATAATAAATATGCCCTGTCGATTGAATCGAGGCGAGGTAGTCCCGTTGCAGCTGCCGTCGCTGAACTGCATCGGCATGAGCTGCTTCGCTGTCTTCGCGCGGCACGTCGATCGACTCGGGTTCAGCGTCGCGTGGCAAATCATGCGACGCGATCAGATAGTAAACTTTCTTTCCGATCGAACGCGCATAGAGTGCTTCGTACTGCGTATACGAAACGCGACCAAACTTCTCATCGGGCGCACGTGGCTCGGCCCCGTAAGCATCGCCGACGATTTGAAGGACTGCCGAACAGCTTTCGATCTTGTTGCGCAACATACCGCGAATGTCTTCGCCACTGGTGTCGAAGATGTCTTGCCAGATCGGTTCGTATCCCAAAGCCAACAGCGTATTGGCCACGATCTGCCGAGCGGAGCGGAGTTCCTTGCTAACGGAGGAGATGAAGATGCGCGGTTTCATCGTTCGGCCAATATAATTTTACATCCACTCGAAAAGCAACGGTAACAAACAGTTCCTAGCCGGACAGCTAGATCAAGCCTCTCGCCTGGTAACTGGTCAATCTTTCGCATGCCTAGTTGTTCTCATTCATTTGCTCCGCTTGCAATGGTTTGACAGGCATCTCCCAACCTTCTTCCCGCACTGTCACGTCCGTTATCCATGTTGCGTCGGAATAGGACGCCTTTGTCATATGCAATTCGACGATGAGGCCTGTTTTGGATCGTCCCAACCAACGAAATTCCTCGCTGATGGTCGAATCGCCCAGTTTGGTGGCGAGATCGGTTGGCTTATCTGATGACGTCAAACCAAATGGGAAGGTCCCCTGATAAATATACACGGAACTATAGCTCTCACCGAATTGGATGCTGTTGATTATTCCGGATTCATTCCAATTGACCCTGACGAGATGCCGTTTCCAAAAGTTGCCTGCGGTCCGCTGTTCCTGGTCGAGTTGGCCAAGTGATCGCAGAATACGTACCGCCTCACTGCCATTGTGATTCAAGCCAATCAATTGAACCAATTGTTCGCCGTCGGGAGCCGTGCCCCATTGATAGTTTTTGAACTGATAACCAAGGAACATCCCGATCAGTAGCATCGCACCGATGATCAGTTCGGCAGTAAAGCGCTTTCTCTGCAACTTGAGATTAAATTCATGTTTTCCTCCAACGCGAAAGCTTGAGCGGTCTCCAGCGATTCGTCCTGAAGGTCCGACTCCGAGTAAAATCATATTGACATTCAGTCCGACGACTAAAGGAGCGACGCCCCAGAGCAGCAGCATTGGCAACCAGCTAAAACCGTCGCTCAGTCCCTCGGATGCTATCGATGAGAAGGTCGCCCAGCCCAATCCTGTGACCAGGATCAATACGAGAATAGCAATCAAAACACCAATCCATGTGTTCCGTCGTCCGCTGTTTACGATGACCTGGAGGGTTTCGCTACAGATCGGACACTGGACCGATTCCCTACACCGACCCGATTCGGGAACGGCTACCGCAACATCACTTGAACGAAATTTTACATTAGTGATCCGAATAGAGCCTGATTGCTGACGTTGCACCTGGTCGGCATGACATAAGACGCCTTGATGGACTGCCATGGTTTTTTTCTCTGACGCTGAAGTGTCGGCAAAAATATGGAAACAACCAAACGACTCACCGCCTCAAGCGGAATGGAATGATACTCCGATGCTAACCGAGCGATAAAAGAGCCGTAACCGTTTGTATGATTAAATAACGGCCATTGTAGCACCTGTTGTAGCTAGAATTGGTGTGGTGAAAATTGATTCGTTTCGCTGGGTGGAACCGGGCGAGTTTGTGTTTTTCTTGAAGAGGAAAAGGGGTCAGGAGCCGGAAGAGGAAAAGGGGTCAGGAGCCGTTTAGGTAGGATGGATAATCCTCCAAGCTTCCCAGTCGGCCAATTCGGCTCCTGACCCCTTTTCTTCTCT
Source organism: Pirellulaceae bacterium (assembly GCA_041741715.1). Lineage (GTDB taxonomy): Bacteria > Planctomycetota > Planctomycetia > Pirellulales > Pirellulaceae > Aureliella. Next base: position 25,299 of record JBGSJT010000055.1, read on the forward strand.
AGTGCCGAACAGTATTGCTCCTGACCCCTTTTTCTCCCCCTGCCCAAAGTACCTTAGGCAAACGTTCCATGAATTTGCCGACAGCGCTCGCATGTATTGTCCGTGGACTAAGGCACGATACCGCATGCTGCGCGACCGAGGAATGAAGCATCATGCGGCGCTTCGAAAACTCGCGCGGAGCTGGATTAGAATTCTGTTTCGAGTGTGGCAGACGAGAATTCCTTTTGACTGTGAACGCTATATCGCCAAACTAACACAACGATGTCCCGAAATCGTTCCCTATTTAGAAGCCCAAAAAAATTAAGAAAAACCATCCCCAAACCACTTGCGGAAAGCTCAGATGTCTGAGCGCGCTCGAATCTGCCGTGGTCGAAAGGACCGAAGCGAGTTTGGTAGTTGAGTTCGGCGCGTCGGTTGGACAAACCTCTGCAGCGGGGTGAGCGGCGTTTCGAGACAGAGGTCGGAGACACTGACTCGAGTTAGAGGCAACCACGCCGACCGCCCAATCGACAGCGGTCGATGCAGACCTCTTGCGCGAAGCAAAGCTCCAAATCCTCGGCGGTCGCCGTCACCTCGGTCTCTCAGCAACTTAGTTCATGACCCATGACGGTTCGACCTGTGTCACGAACAACGGCTGCGGCCGGGAAAAGAACTGACCACTCAGCGAAGTCAAAATCATATCCTCGAAGTCCATTACTCCACTCGCTTCCTGCTTACTGGCTCATTTACCTGGGAATTCCACCCATCCGCGTGGGGGTTTCACTCTGACGCACGTTGGCGAACCTTGGACCGCTGGATAACCAACCCATGATTCGGCGAAACGAAACTTCAAGTAGCGTGTGCCGACAAATTCCGAATTTGTCGGTTACATGTGCCTTCGGCCGCCGCGCGCGGTGTATTTCCAGGTTGTCCGATGGCTGCGCGCCTACGGCGTTGGAATATCGTGGCGCCAAGATTCCGATGCAACTTTTCCTAATTTGCGTTGCTGATTTTTCTTTCCAAGGTGTCCGGTGGCATTTACAATTGGCCCCGTCACGAAGCGATTTCTATTTATTTTATAAAGGATCCATCAGCGTGATATCCCGCGAGCCACAACACCGAAAATCGAATAAATTCGCATTTCGAAAACGATTCCGGCCCTGCGTCGAGCAGCTCGAAGCCCGCCAAATGCTTGCGACACTTCTTGTGACCATTACCGACGATGCTGGCCCTGGCAGCTTGCGACAAGCGATCCTCGACTCGAATTCATCAGCCTCCGTTTTGGACACTATCGAGTTCAGCATCCCCGGCACGGGAGTGAAGACTATCAGCCCGACCTCGGCACTGCCGACGATCACCGATCCGGTGTTGATCAACGGCTATAGCCAGGCTGGGGCGAGTGCAAACACCAATCCCGTTGGCCAGGGATTGAACACTGTGCTAATGGTCGAAGTGGCGGGAAACTTGGCCGGCGCAGGCGCTATCGGATTGCGACTAGGCGCTGGCTCCGGTGGCAGCACGATTAAGGGCCTAGCCGTCAATCGTTTTTCCGCCCAAGGTATCCAAATCGATACCAGTGGCAACACGATCGCTGGAAATTTCATCGGCACCAACGCCGCCGGGACGGCGGCGCTGCCCAATGGCGACAATGGCGTCATAATTTTTAGTGGATCCAATAACGTGATCGGAGGGACGGCAAGCGCCGACCGCAATCTGCTTTCCGGAAACGACGACAACGGCGTGGCGCTGGTCTTTGCCGCAGCGAATGGCAATATCATTCAGGGAAACTTGATTGGCACCGACCTCACCGGGACTCAAGACCTAGGCAACGCGTTCATGGGCATCTATTCGTTTCAAGCGGTCAACACGGTGATTGGCGGAACGGCACCCGGAGCGGGCAACCTGATATCCGGCAACAACATCGACGGCATTCAATTTCAAGGTGGTTCCAACAACGCCACGATCCAAGGAAACCGGATCGGCGTCAACCTGGGTGGCACGGCGGCACTGCCCAACAGCCGTGACGGAATTCGTTTAGAGAGCACGAGTGGGACGACGATTGGCGGTGATGCCGGCGGCAACACCATTGCCCACAACGGTGCCGACGGAGTGGCGATAGTAAATGCGGGTTTGGGCAATACTTTAGGCAACATGGTGCTGTCGAATTCCATCTTCGCGAACGGCGGACTGGGGATCGACCTAGGAGATGACGGGCCCGATTTTCCGCAGGACGTGAGAGGCTTCCTGGGCATTCACCGCGGCCAGAATTTCCCAACGATTACCTCGGTAACTGCGGTGGCAGGTGGGACCGAAATTCGGGGATTCATTCAAAACGAATACGGCCCGAAGGATGTGCAGGTGCAGCTTTTTGCCAGCGCCCAGGTCGATGCGAGTGGCTTTGGCGAGGGGCAGACGCTGCTTGGGGAGGTGACCATCAGCGTCCCCTCAAACGCCGTTGGCGGTTTCACCGCTCTAGTCGATCCCTTGCCCACTGGCCAAGCGGTAGTCACCGCTACGGCGACGGTTGCGAGCGACGGCACGTCGGAGTTCTCGCCCCCCTTCAACCCCAGAGTGTACACGGTGACCACCACGGCCGATTCCGGCGCGGGGAGTCTGCGGGAGGCGATCAACGCGGCCAACGCCCATCTGGGGGCCGATCGCATCGAATTCAACATTCCGGCCACCGACGCGGGCCATGTCTACTACGCGGATGACGGAGTAGCGGGGCAGGTAACATTGGCCAATGTCACGCCGACTACGGCCACCAGCGACTCGGCCATCAGCAATATCGACCCCGATTGGCCGCATAGTTGGTTCACGATTGCACCGACAGCGGCGTTACCGGCCATTTCCGATTCGGTAACCATCGATGGCTATACCCAAGGCCATGGCACCCCGGCCGCGGACGACGATGCAAGGGTGAACACTAACACGGTGGTATCGAGGCAGGGGCTGAACACAGTGTTGCGCATCGAGCTCAACGGCACAAACGCCGGCTCGTTGCCCAGAGGAATTCTAGAGGGCTCGGCCGGTGGCATTGCAATTCAAGGTCTGGCGATCAACCGGACTCGGGGACACAAGATCTTTCTTGGATTTCAGACGGGAGGCAATTTGGTCGCTGGTAATTTCCTGGGCCCGGATATCTCAGGCACACGCGCGTTCACTACATCCGAGACATTGGACGCTCTGGTTGTCGCCTCGCTGGCAGAAGATGTAATCGGCGGAACGACGGCCGCCGCGCGGAATTTGGTCTCAGGCAACAACGGGTCGGCGTTCCAGGTCGCTGGCATATTTTCCAATGGCGGCGATCGAATCGAAGGCAACATGATCGGCACTGACCGCAGCGGCACGCGGGCTTTGCCCAATGCACGCGGCATCTACACCGGCAGCGCTGGCACTACGCTGATTGGCGGATCCAATCCAAACGCGACCAACATCATCTCCGGAAATATCAACAAAGGCGTCGAACCTCGCGAGAAAACGATCGTCCAGAACAATTCTATTGGAACCGACGTTTCAGGCACCTTGCCACTGGGCAACGGTGTCGGGTTAGAGACGAGCAGTAGCAGTAGCCTCATCACCGACAACCGCATCCAAATCATCGAGAATCGCGTCGCGTTCAACGGAGTCGGCATTCGGGTCGCTAACAATGGCAACCTAATAACGCGCAATTCGATTTTTTCAAACAGCGGATTGGGAATCGAGTATGATTTCGACGAATACGTGGACAACGATGTTCCGCCCGCTTCTGACCCTCCCGACCAAGACACCGGCCCGAACGCCTTACAGAACCATCCCGTGCTGACCTTAGTCGCCGATCTCGATCCGGGCACGCGAATTAATGGCACGCTGACGAGCACGCCCAACTCCATGTTTCGCTTAGAGTTCTTCGCGAATCCGGAGCGAGAAGAGGCTATTGTCGTCCAGGGCGCATTGCTGGGACAGCTCGGCGAGGGACAGACCTACATCGGCTCGCTCGACGTGACGACGAACGCTAGCGGCGTGTTCGAATTCTCAGTCGATTTGCCGGTGAACTTGCTCGCGCTGCCAGGCGCATTCGGCCAGCCGTATGTCACGGCGACCGCCACCAACATCACCCCGGTGAGCGGTAGTCCACTGAACAATACTTCGCAGTTCTCACCCATTGAACCGCTGGGGGGCTCCAGCGTGATCGTGACACATACGGGCGATGGGGGCATCGGATCGCTTCGCGAAGCAATTTTTAATGCTAATCTCACGCCGAACCGGCAGATCATCACATTTGCCATCCCGGCGAATGACGCTAGACATTTTTATTACAAGGATGACGGGCTGGCAGGGAAAGTAACGTTGGCCAACTTAGCAACCACGACCGCCACGACGGATGCCGCGATTCCCACCACCGGCGCCGATGCCATCGACCCGGATTGGCCGCACAGTTGGTTCAGCATTCAACCGACGCGCGAACTTCCGGCGATCATCGACATGACGATGATCGATGGCTACTCGCAGCCGGGTGCAAGCGTCAATACGTTGCACTCTCCGCAGGGGCTAAATACGGTCTTGAAGATCGAGCTGGACGGAAGCAAAGTGTTCGGCAGCGGCCTTCGCCTGGGCAAAGTTGGTGCAGGCGGGGCGATTTTCTCTGAAATTGCTGGCTTGGCGGTCAACCGTTGGCGACACGGCATCTTGTCCAGTTCATTAGGCAGTCATTTCATCACCGGCAACTTTATCGGCACCGACGTGTCGGGGCTGCTCGACCTCGGAAACACGCAAAACGGCGTGTTTCTGGATGGAGAAGTCGTGACGACGGTCGGCGGGGTGAGTCCCCAGGACAGAAATCTCATTTCTGGAAATAACGCCAGTGGCATCCGCATCAGTTTCGACGGCGCTCACGAAATACAAGGCAATTTGATCGGCACCGATCGCACGGGTTTGTTTCTGCTGGAGAATACTTTTAGCGGGATCGTGCTCGACCGGGCGGGGTTCAACTCGATCGGCGGCATCAGCGCGGGCGCTGGTAATGTGATCGCTTTAGGTGCTGGCAATGGCATTACAATTCCCGGCTCTCTTGCGGCCACACCTGGCGCGATTTCCCAAGCGGGACAACAGCAGTTGGCTTCGTTCGACGATCCGGATGTGAGGACGTGCGCCATTTTGAAAAAGTCGGTCGAACGACTAAAGGGCATTCTCAAAGAGATCAAGAGCGTTGACCCGGCCATGACCTCCAGTGCTGCGGTGGAGTTCACTCAAAACCTGAAGACTGGTGAAAGGCTATTGAAAGAATGCACTGCCCGTTTGAAATTAGAAATTGAACGTGACGATGAGTTCAATCTTGCCATAATCAATTACTTTTTTCCCTTTTTGATAGATCCTCTCGATGAGGAAGGGGAATCTGCCAATCTTGCCTTGACTGCCGCTACTTCGCTGGCCATTGACTTAGGCAGTGCTGGCGTCACGCCCAACGACGGCGACAACCCGTCTACGCCGGTGATAGACCCGGACTCCGATAGCGGCCCGAATGGCCTACAGAATTTCCCTGTCCTCACTTCTGCGTTCAACTCAGCAACGACGACAAGCATCCGCGGCACGCTCAACAGCCTAGTCAACACGAGCTTCCGCATCGATTTCTACTCCAACTCAGCGCTCCTACCATCCGGTCACGGACCCGGCGAGAACTACCTCGGATTTCTGAACGTCACGACAGACGCAAACGGCAACGCACCATTTACGTTCACGCCGCCCGCACTCTTGCCGGTCGGCCAGTTTATTACATCGACCGCTACGCTCCTATTGGACATCGACGACGACCCGCAGACTCCCCTCGACCTGATCGAAACCTCCGAATTCTCCGCCGGCGTTGCCGTCAATTCGGGAAACCCCTGGCACAACGCGGCATTACCGCTGGATGTCAACAACGATCAATTGATCTCACCCATAGATGTGCTGCTGGTGATCAACTACTTGAATGCCTTCGGATCAGGACCACTTCCCAGCAGCCGACCACTCGATACGGGCTTCTTGGATACGAATGATGACAAAGTGGCATCGCCGCTCGACGTCTTACTTATCATCAACTTTTTGAATTCAGAACCACTTGGCGAAGGCGAGCCCCCTGGCCACCACACTTCCTTTCAAAAATATCTTTTCTTTACATCGGCTTCGACTAAGAACAAGGACGCGCACGCTATCGAATTAGAACAATCGATCGACTTGTTGGCACTGGATGCATTCCGCCTACGACGACAACTGGAACGAGGGACAAAAATCCCGCCGCTCCAGCTTTTGCTATGATCGTTACTCGGCTGGATTGAGAATTGATTGGCTTTTGAATGTCCACTGTTGGCACTTGTTCGTCACTCTCCCGGTGTGAGCAAGGCTACTTTTTTGGGCACTAACGCGAGGCGGCTCTGAATGGTGTTTGAATGGAGCCCCAGCGAGCGAAGAACGGCCGAAGCCTGGTTTGTGGGGGCTGCAAATACAAGCGATTTTCGCTTGGTCCATCGGCGATTTATATCACCATCCATTTTGAGGGTGGGCAAGTCACTATCGATTCACGGAATCTTCAAAATGCAACAGTGAGAGCGTCCGCCGCTGAATCTGTATCATTTTGACAACACCGCAGTCGCGTGCAAAGGTGCCCCATTTCCCCGTCTTGATATGCGCCCCAGGTGGGCGTGTCATTAGTCAGTTAGCAGTCGGAACTGCAATCGGTGAAATCGACCTCACGCAGTTCGCTGTTTGTCTTCGTGCTGGCGGTTGGACCAACCGACGCGAGTTGGAGAATTGTCGTAACTCGCGGAGGTGTATTCAACCTCGGTCGCAAACTGATTTTAGCGAACTAGCGGTGGAGCGGGATACCTCGGTGCCAAATTGCATCAAGGCGGCGTGCGGAACGACGAATTGCAAGTCGGCAATAAGGTACAAATAGCTGCCCTTGAGGAACGCAGCTTTAATGTCTGCCTTCTTGCCATTATGGCTAACGGCGAATTGAAGTCTTGCAGATTGGCGTGTGCTACTGGGAAGCGGTTTTGTGAGTTGGATTTGATGCGGAGGTGGTCGAACGTAGGCTAGGGAGCGAACACTGGCGAACTTGCACCGGTCAGGGACACACCGGGGGAGTCCAACAGAGGCGCGGAGCACCGGGGACACAGCACCGGGGACACAGCACCGTGATGGATGGCTTAGAGCACGCCATTGGATGAATGCCTTTCGCGGTAGCTATGGCGTGCCGAAGAACAACTCCAATCAAGACGTGCAATCGACGCAAGCGTACTGCGAGCGTACTGCGAGCGTGACGAGAAAATGGAGATGACGCGATATGCTGAGAGGTCCAGGTCAATGTTTGACTGGACTGACTATAGAGACGCTAGTGAAGCGTGCTAAGATTCGTTGAGCGCCGAGAACCCGAGAACATCCACGGCAAAGAATTTGGCTTGGTGCTTGTTCAAGTCCTCAATCCAAATCTTGCGATGGTCATAGTTTTGGCCAGTTACGGGATCGACTCCCAGTAAATAACAACGCCGGACGACGCGGTTGACGACATGCACAATCGCGATTTCATCAGGAGCAAAGTGGTTCGCGCGAGCCAAACGAGCCATGGTGTTGGACCTTTTTGCAGGGATTTCTTAGCACGCATGCCAGCCATAGCTTGCACGCAGTGTAACCGTCGACAGTCGGCTCTCAAACACCGACATATAGAAGACGGAGAAAGCCGAAATCCCTTACACTCATTCGCCCCCTTTTTGGTAAATTTTTTCCGCAACCTGCGTGCTATGTCCCCGGTGCACTTCGGTAATATTGTTTGCCAGGACGTTAGGAGGCGGCGGGTCCAATGCAACGACTATTGCCGGTACCTCAATCGCCGCGTCCCAACGTTGTTGCAATTGAATTGCCCACCATACTAAAGTGGCTATCGCAGCAACCAGCGCTAGATGAATCAGTGCGTTCAAGATTGACATTGATTTGCGATTGCATTGAGCGGGTGTTATCGATGCGGCCGGAAGTTCCCGAACCTCGGATAATCGCTGCTGTTCTTTCGTCCATGGACCGCTACCCGAATGAGGTGACTGACGTGGATCACAAAGATGGACGGTCTCGACAAGTCCATCGCAAAGCTTAAGTCCCAGTCCGAGCCCAGTGATCCAAATTGTACCGTGTGCCAACAGCTCGCGACTATTCGCCGTTGTATTACCATTGGCAACTAGAGCCGATGAATCGCCCTCACTATCAATGTTGCACCAAAGCGTTTCTTTTCGCGGAACCTTGAACAATCCCACGATCTCATGTGCTCGCTTTCCGATCACAACGAGTGAGCCAAATCGAAGGCGCTCATTTGAAATTTCGATCCGGACAACAGTTCGAGGGCTTGTCTGCGAAAAAAACAAATGAATACCGAATTCTGGTACAGATACTTTGCCTGACTGGTCCAGCGTCAGCCGATCTACATCGATCCGATTTTCTTGCAATACAGCAAGCAATGACTCAAAGTCGGTTCCGAGAACCAGCGGCCCCATGCCCACTCCCAATTCGACCGACCAAAAATCCTCGTTTTTCAATTGCACTATTCGGGCACTTCCATGCCGACAGGATTGATAAAGAAAGTTCTGCCATTGAGAACCACTCTAGCCTTACCTCGATCGAACGGTTCTGCAAACTCGTACTTCACGGGGATTACGACCTTTGCATGTTCGTCGAGGAATCCATAGCGATTATCACTACTCACCCAAATTCGCTCGACCGCTGGGTCGTAGTAGCCCACTTGGTCGTAGATCAGCTCTGTGATTAGGTTTCCGTTCAAGTCTACAAAGCCGCTTCGATAACTTTCTTCTTCAATCCTGGTTACCTGCCAACACCAGCGACTCTGGGGATTGACTTGATCGTAGGACAAGTCCGAAACGGTCCTCCCCGCAAGATCAATAATTCGGTAGCGACCATCGTCCTTCACCAAAGCTCGATCATGATGAAAGGACTCTGCGAACTCGAAGACTGGGTCGAACGCCTTTTCAAAATTGGCGTCAATGTAAAACTGAGCATCGTTGACGCTAACCAAGGCGAGTCCACATCGGTAGGGTTCGGCATATTGAAATCCTTCGACGCTGGCGAGATCTTCCAAGGACACGTATCCATTTTCCAGAGGGACGAATAGGAATTTGCGCTCGACCTGCACCAAGGCAAGATTTCCAGTGATGTCGTTCACGAGCATACTCGAACTGGGTGGGACCACTTCGTTGCCCTGCGCATCAACAATCCCCTCTTGGTAATTTTCTCCTTCGCGAATAGTTATCTTGGCAAAACCAAATTCATTCCGAGGATCGACTTTTGTGTCTCTGGCATTTGATGATTGCAAACCTACCTCGCCAATTTGGTCTGACTTTTGGACCTTGTTGCCGCTGCAACCAACGATTGCTACGAGGATTGCTACGATCCCGAAATTACTGCTTCGCAAGTTCATACTATGGATTGTCCGAACGTGCAAAGGTTCTTTTCCTGTTAGTGCGAATCCACGTCATCCCACCAAGTGTCGGGCGATTTTGGTAAGAGTACATTGCAGTCAGTCTGTCAGGGAAGATTGTAGTAAAATGACTGGCTGTTTTGTTCAATAGTCAGTTACAGTGAATAAGCATGTATTCTAACCAAAATGAACGCATGATGCCTCGGGATGCCAACGAAATCTATCGTCAGATACTGAAACGAAAACTCGATGCCGCAGTCACTCACGCAATGCCGCTCGCAATGGCGGGAGACTTTGACGGAGCTGAGCAGAGGATTCGCACGGTCGACTGCGACGTCTACGGGTGGCTTGCCTGTTCCCTACGCCTTGCTCCCTGTCGCTGTGCTTGTCAATCTTGAGTGGTAAGTCTTGCGTAGCGAAATAAGCAATTTATCGTCCGATCCAAACACGCTTTTTACGAAGGAATTGGTTCCAACATCATGAGGTGGCTAGTTTCTATATTGGTCGCCTTTATCTGCGGTGTGTCAGGGCTGCTTCTTGGCGGGTTCATCGCAAATTCCTGGGTTTCTTGGTATTAAACATCAAGCCGAGAAGGCGCGTATTCCGCCAACCATTGATGGACGCGAGTTAACTTTAGAAGTCGAATTTCGCTTTCCAAACACCTGTGGCTTAGATAGACCGCCGACTTCAGAAGGAGATTGGCAGTTCACATTCGCCACTCTTTCTGGTCAGGCTCGCAGAGAATATCGCGATGGAACGATTCAAACCGCTGCGGCCCACCATGAAAATGGTCAGTGGATCGTTCCCACGCAAGTCGAACTTTTTACCGAACGAGGCGGTCGCAGTGTGACACGCTCTCTAGATGACGGAAGCTGTATACTTGTGCTACTTGCCCGTGAGAATCGGGATTGGAGGTTTTCCGAGTTCATCTGCGAAAATGAGTCTTAGACCATGCGATTGCCACACCCAGAGCTACACCGAACGGATCGCATTGGATGGCTTCGAGCTGCCGTTCTTGGAGCAAATGACGGGATTGTTTCCACAGCGAGTCTTGTTGTCGGAGTCGCTGCCGCAAATGCCGGTAGCAATGATATTCTGGTTGCCGGAGTCGCAGGCTTGGTCGCCGGTGCCATGTCGATGGCTGCGGGCGAGTACGTTTCGGTGAGCTCACAGGCAGACACGGAAAAGGCTGATATCGAACGAGAGCGAGCTGAACTTGCTGCCGACCCAGTCCACGAGCATGCGGAGTTGGCTGCGATTTACGAGAAGCGGGGGCTTGATCCAACGCTCGCAAGCCAAGTGGCCGACCAATTGATGAAACACGATGCATTAGGGGCACATGCGCGGGACGAACTCGGAATCTCCGATACACTTAGCGCTCGACCAGTGCAAGCGGCATTCGCATCGGCTGGGACCTTTGCGATCGGAGCTGCGATGCCATTGCTGACTGCAGTGCTAACACCACAAAGTGCACTGATTCCGGTGGTCGTTGCCACGTCCATTCTTTTTCTCGCGCTGCTCGGTGGGTTTGGAGCGTACGCAGGTGGCGCTCCATGGTTGAAGGCCGCCGTGCGAGTTACATTCTGGGGCGGACTGGCGATGGCAATCACGGCTGGAGTTGGCGCAGTCTTTGGGGCTGCGGTTTAAGGCCAACTGGAAAATGTGAAATTGCTTCCCAGTTTAGCACGATTAAATTTAGCAAGCCACCAACAAGCCATCTTCAACGACAAGCTCGACAACTTGTGCGTTTGCTTTTGGCTGAGTCAACTCACCGCGTAGAATCTTGACATCGGATGGTGCAACGATGCCGAGCGAAATTCGGTTGCCTTGGATCTTCACGACTTCGACTGTGATGTTGCCATCGATAACCAGCTTATTACCAACTTTGCGACTTGGAACTAACATTTTGATTCTTCCTTGAGTTCGATTGCTGCGGCAGTGCGGGAATCGTTGGTCTGCCGCGTCCCAACACATTCGATATCAACTGAGCCCGTGACAACTTACACTCAATCTCTCCCTTTTTGGTAAATTTTTTCCGCAACCTGCGTGCTGTGTCCCCTGAGCTCCTGTGTCCCCTGAGCTCCCTTTTCGACGAAACTTTCGGAGGGGAGGGTCGGAGCCCCAGCGACGGGGAGGGAAATGGAAGGTTAGAAGATTCGGAAATGCAGTAAGGAAGGTCAAGGAAACTTGTGATCCATGCTTGTGATTCCGTCCTGACTTGGGCGCTATTCGGGCCTCAAGCGTGCATGGCATTTTCTAACCTTACATTTTCTAACCTTCATTTGCCTTCCCCCTGTGGCCCTCCTCCTCAACCGTCACGAACTGTTTCGACAAAAAAATGTGCGGCAGAAAGATGAAGCACTCGAGTAATACCGCTTTCTTCCCAAACTCGCGACAACGACCGAAGAATCGACAGGAAAATGGCTTGAGGAATCGCTTCATTTTCCTGTCGTAAAATTTTCCTGTTGGGTCGAGGCCACTCCACTCCTCAATCGAGCGAAGGCCGAGCGGTAATTTCAGCTTTTTTGGCGCGCAGGTCGCCACGAGCCAGCGCTGCTGGCGGAAAATGGCCTCTGGGGCCACCGCGTTTTCTCGAGAGGGTGTCAAACGCCCGGATGGAATAGAGTCCCTCTGAGGTAGCTCCCTTTGGGGTTTCGTCGACTAAATTGTGATGGAAGTGCAGTAGGTTTGGCCAAGAAGGTCAGGCTATTTGCCTACCGTCTTCTCGCCGCTGGCTTCAACGATCCCATTGGCATTTAAAAGAATTCTGCGGCACCTGCCGGTTTGCTTGATGGCTTCCGTGTTTAGACCGGAAAACAGATTTCCGGAGATCACCACGCCATCGCAATCCTCTAACAGTACACCTGCCGCCGCGTTGGGATGCTCTTCGGTCTTACTGGGTTTGTCTTCGCGTTTCGTCAGCGGCTTCCCCTCACGATCGCGGCCAATTAACGAGTCGCTGAAATTATTGCCGGTGATCGTGATGCTCCCGGAATTCGCTCGTACTGCCAGCCCCGTTTGCTTGACGATCGTGAATGTATTTGCCGATACAGCGCAGCCATGAGCATCACGCAAATCAATCCCACCGGTGAATTCATGGGCGATGACGTTGGCGGAAAGGGTAATCCCATAGCAATCGCGATCAAGTACGATGGCCCAACCCTGGCATTCCTCGATCATGTTGCTGGCCACGACTGAGCCATACGTATTCTCGATCACCACGCCATTGCCCAAGTGGTCATCCAAGTTGTTGCCACTCATTGCGAGGTTAAAGGAGTCGATGCACTGCAACGCGTCTTGATTCTCTTCGAACTGATTGGCGGAAACGACGATGTCATGGCAGGCCTCGATATAGACCCCACACTGCTTGTTGTAGGTGAACAGATTGTTGACAATGCGCGGGTCTTCGTAACAGTAGATCAAGCGCACGCCGTCGCCACCGTTGTAACTGCTCGACACCTGTTCGATCAAAATCTCCTCGATGTATTTGGCCTCGATCCCAGCTCCACTCTTTTCGTTCCCCGTGATCCGCAGTTCCGCTAAGCTGACACGCCACAGTCGCTCCGCAGTGGGAGTCGGCTTGCCAGAGTACTTGGGATTCTCAATCAAGATTGCGGGCTGCCCCTGCTGGTTGGTGTTGATGAGCTGCGACGCCGACCCATGACCAACGATGCGAGTGTCCCCCGTTTTGATTCGCAGGGGCTCCGACAATTCGTAATTACCTGGCGGAATCAATAACACACCACCACTGGCGGGAATTGCATCGGCGGCGGCCTGCAATGTTTCAAATTGACTAGCATCCACCACACTCGGAATCTCCGAGTTGGCCAGCGACGATAGGCTCAGCATCCCGACGATAGAGGAACACAAACACGTGATTCGAAAACGCAAGATGTTGACCTTTCATGAAACGATCCTGAACGACGTGAAGCTACGCGCCCCGCATAATACCACGCCGGCTTCCGTTTGGTTTGTTTTGGCGGAGTAAGCAGTTAAGCAGCAGGGCAAAAAAATTCCTGCTAGACTGGGAAGTAACTCCGTCCTTTTTCTTCCAAATCGCACCACACACGGAACGCACAACTATGTCAGATCAAGTTGATCGTTTGCAGGGGAAGGCAGACGTGGCCGCGGCGAATGTTGCCGCTGTGTCGGCCACTAGCCTTTGCAAGCATGAGGAGTAGACGTCATGGCGGAAGAAGACGAGCCACTATCGCCAGCCAACCCACGACCGCACGACGAGCTTTTGTCGAAAACCTCCATTCCCAGGGGCTCCATTCTCAAGGACAATGAGACCATCGCTTACAACGCGTTGGCCGATGCGCGGACCGATACACACTCTGTCCAATTCGACGACTTCCCGTCTCAAGTTGCCTCAAACTCCACCTACCGCTTAATCTCCTTGATCGGACGCGGCGGGATGGGACTGATCTATCGTGCTTTGGATGTTGGGCTGGAACGCGAGGTGGCAGTCAAAATTTTACGTCACGAATTCGCAGACAATCCACGGGTGGTGAGACGTTTTGTCAATGAATCTCAGATCAAGAGTAGCTTGCAGCATCCTGGCGTTGCGTCTGTCTACGCTTGTGGCACGTGCGATGACGGACGCCCATTCTATGCCATGAAACTGATCGAAGGACAAACGCTTACTCAAATTCTTTCGCAGCCCGTACGTCCGCTGGATTTTGGTCTGCTTGGTATGTTTGCACAAGTTTGTCAGACGATGGCTTATGTGCATGCGCAAGGGATCGTCCATCTGGATTTGAAGCCGAGCAATATCATGGTGGGGGATTTCGCCCACGTGCGCGTGATCGATTGGGGTTTGTCGCGCAGGATCGGCAGCCCCGACCCCGACGCCACCACCGAGCATGATTTTCACATGGAGTTCTCGGCTGGATCGCAAGTGAGTGACACTCAATCTGGCAACGTTCGCGGCACACCAGCCTACATGGCCCCCGAACAAGCTCGCGGTGAATTGCTCGACGCGCGCACCGATGTGTTTTCACTCGGGGCCATTCTCTGCGAAATCCTGACGGGACAGCCCGTCTACCGCGCCGATCACCCGCAAGAGATTCTGTGGCACGCCATTCGAGGAGCCACGGCTCGCGCGGTCGAGGAGTTATCGCAATCGGAAACCGCCGAGTGGCTGATTGGTTTGGTAAAACGCTGTTTGTCACGCAATTCCCAAGATCGGCCCGCCCACGCTGGTGAACTCGCCAAGGAGTTGACTGACTTTCAGGAGTCGGCCCTGAGTTTGGTGAACAACGACATGCTCCGTTTCTTCGAACTCTCGCCTGATCTGTTTTGTATCGCTGGCTTCGATGGTTGTTTTCGTCGCGTCAATTCCAACTTTCAACGCATTACGGGCTACAGCGAACAAGAATTGCTCTCGCAACCGTTTCTGAATTTTGTGCATCCCGATGATCGAGCTGGGACCATCGCCGAAATGGGGCGTTTGTTGCAGGGGGAGCCCGTCGAACGCTTTCGTAATCGGTATATCAAACGCGACGGATCACTGTTGCATCTAGAATGGGTTGCCAAACCGGACGTCGCCGAATCGCTAACCTACGCTGTCGCCCGTGATGTGACCCCCGCTCTAACGAATGTCCGGAAATCGAACGTGTGAGGAGCGAAGACGACACTCAATTTCACTATCTTTTTACCGTACATTTTTTTGTCGGTAAACATTAGCGTATTGCGTGGAGCGGCTGCCGACTCCGGTGCGATTCGAAGGCGGCAGGAAGAAAAAGGGCCGACAAAAAGATGGTGCGACAAAAAGATAATTCGGGAAGTTTTCGACACTTCTCGCTGATCGCCGGTACCCCTCACCGCTCGCATTACTCGCGACTCTCCCCGAGGGAGAGTTGGGGGGTACCGGCGATCAGCGAGAAGTGTCAAGTTTTCGCGGCTTTTAAAGCTAACCTGCCGGGCAGAACGACTATTCGAGCAGTAGTGGTAAAGTGAACCGAAGCTAAGCGATGCTTATTGGCCGACACGTTTGGCTTTGGAGCGCCCGCTCTTCCAGAGATCGTACTGAGGATCGGCGTATTGGCTAAAGAATTTTTCCAGACGCGCTTGCATCTCATTCCGCTGGGCTCCAAATCCCGGTTGGCCATACAAATTGAACCGTTCTTGTGGATCAGCCTGCATATCGTACAGCTCATGGGGGCCGTCGGGATGTCGCATCACCAGCTTCCAGCGCGCGCCACGCACCGCGCGACAGCCTTCCATCTCGTAAAAAACAACATCTTCCCATGCCGCTGGTTGACCCTCGAGCAGCGAAGAAAAATCCCTCCCCGGCAGTTGCGGAGTTCGAGGAAGTCTGTCTGACAGTCCGAGATACCCCAACACACTTGGTAGAAAATCATAGTTGCTAACCAAGTGATCGCTGGTTTGGCCAGCAGCAATCCGTCCTGGTTGACGAAAGATGAAGGGAACTTGCATCATCAATTCGTGCGCACCGATGGGCCGCGTATGATCTCCCATGCCCCACAAACCATTCTGTCCCCCCATCCAACCTTGATCTGCCGCATAGATCAGCAACGTCGATTCGTCGAGCTCCAACTCTTTGAGCGTCTGCAAAATCTCGCCCACACCATCATCCACGCCGCTGGTTTCTGCGGCGGTACGTTCCATGGCTATTTGAGTATTGTGGAAGGCCTTATTGGCAAACTGCCAAGGGTGCATCGTATCTCGCGGGAAACTCACGAAGTTGTGATCCCGATAAAAATCAGCATGACGATTCTGGGGTCTGTTCTCCATTAGCTTTCCGAGGTTGTAAGGTCCGTTGTAGGCCAGCATCAGGAAAAAAGGACGCTGCTGATTGGCGTGGATGAATTCAACTCCCTTCCGCGTCCACAAGTCGGTGGTGTAAGCGGCTTCCGAACGCAGTTCCCCATTCTCAATAATCTGTTGATCATAAAACTCTCGGGTCGACCCATCGGGTTTGGTGGTCCACTCAGTGAAACCTTCCGAGGGCGTCATATTGGCACCCAAATGCCACTTGCCACTCAAGCCACACACATATCCCTCATCGCGCAGAATTTCGCCCAGAGAAGTGAACTCTTCCAACGTGTTGTAGGCTTCCGGTCCCATCATGAATTTCGGATCGAGAAACGAATGCACACCATGCTGGGATGGAATCAGGCCAGTCAGATAAGTGGCCCTGGTGGGCGAACAAACGGGATTGCTACTGAGCGCATGAGTGAATCGCATTCCCTCTTTGGCCATGCGATCGATGTGCGGAGTACGAATATCAGGATTGCCATAGCAACCCAGCGTCCAAGCCCCCTGGTTGTCAGTCAGGATAAACACGACATTTGTTTTCTGTGGCGTTGACCGGCTCTGGCTATTGGCCGAAACCGGTTTGACAATTGTCACTGTGATCGCGCAACCCATGCAGATTGTCGTAGTTAGATTCATTAATCCATCTCCCTGCTTAACGGATGGTACCGACGGAGGCACATTGAGTCAATTTATTCTTCCGGAGGTATCTCAGCACCGTGCGGATCTCGATGCGGTGCGTCCATGGCTTCGTCCAATTGATCCCGCAAGCGACGATCGGTAAAGTGTTCCAGCAACTCCGCCTTATCATGAATCCGCCCAGCATCCAGACTCGCTTCGGAAACCAAATACTGCTCCCACAAACGATGCGAGCGGACCAACTCCCGAGCGTGCTGCTGTCCGCGGTGAGTCAATTGATACCCCGCCACATCGCGTGAAAGCTCCGCTCGGCTCCGCAAAGCGAACAGCGCCAGTCTGAGCTGCCATGTCCCGGCGAACAATTCGTGCGCAAGTTCTCCCACGTTCACGGCAGCCGGCTGGCCTACCGTGGCCGTTCTTTCCTGTCGACGATACAGGTAGGCCACGATGTCATCACATAAAATTCGCAACGACAGCCCTCGATTGCGAATCCACTTCACCACCACACCCTGACGAGGAGCAAACAACAATGCGATCGCAAAAAACAGGCCGACCATGACTGCCATCATCCCCGCCGTGGAGGTGCTTTGAAAACCGAACCAAGTTGGCACCACCACTGCTGACACGTGACCACTAAAAGCCCCTACGGCGGCGATCATCACTGACAGTCCAATCATCCATCCCAGTCGATCGGTCAACAGAAAAGCGGTCGCTGGAGGGACAATAAACATCGCCACGACCAAAATATTGCCGACACTTTCGAAACTGGCCACGGCCGTGATTGCCACCAACACCATCAGCGCATAGTGCATCACTGTCGCGGAGAATCCCATCGACGTAGCCAATGAAGGATCAAACGAACTAAGTTTTAGTTCTTTAAAGAACAACACCACGAACAACATATTCAAGATCGTTACGGCTCCCAGCACCACCACCGCGCGCGGAATATCGAAGCCCCACAGCGACACACGATCCAGTGGCGTCAATTCGATCGCTCCGTACAGTACGCAACCGGCGTCGAGGTCAACGCGGTCGGCTGCCTGCACGATCATCACCAACCCAAATGCAAATAGCGAAGTGAAGACCACCCCCATCGACGCCCCTTCGTCGACTTTGCCCACACCACGAATCCACTCCGTGAACAGAGCCGTCAAAACTCCCACGATCACCGCCCCCAGGAACATCGGCAAACTACTGCGACTGTTGCTGACAAAAAACGCGACCGCCAGACCTGGTAAAATTGCGTGCGAGACGGCGTCCCCCAACATACTCAGTCGGCGCAACACCAGAAAGTTACCCAACACGGCCGAAGCCACCGCACACAACATGCCCGCCAACACAATCCACCCGTCGAGCTGCCAATTCCAAGTCATGGTCGCGCTCCGTGGGGACTAGCCGGAACTTGAATCCTCACTGGCTCTTGTTCCAACAGCGCTTCGAGTTCATCGACCAACTCGGGTTCGAGCACATGTTCGATATCGTCGGCATCGCGATCAACGCGTCCGGGAGCGACGTCGGCGTGTGTGATTAAATACAGCTCCCACAGACGATGTTGCCGCGTCAATCGCGCCGCCTCAGCGTATCCGGCTTGCGTGAACCGAACCCCATGACTGCCTTGAATCACGAAACCCTCACGTTCGGCATCGCGGATCGTCCGCAACAACTGAGCACGCGACCAACTGCGAATCGAAATCAATTGTTCCAACGACACGGTTGGCTTGTGATCAGTTTGGCTGGACGAAGGTTCGTCCTCAAACAGTTCGTACAAACCGCGCAGCAAATGTTGTTTTCTGACGCGACGATTCAAATTGAAACGCCGCAGTGCGCGCACCAACACGCCGCGAGTAGAACCAAAAATCATGCTGATAGCAAAGAGCCCCGTGCAGGATAATACGATCATCGCCCCTGACGGCAACCGTGGAAACAAAGCACTCGACGCCGCGCCGACAATTCCACCGATTCCCCCCAACACTGCGGCCAAACAGGCCACGAGCCACATTTGGTCAGACCAAAAGCGAGCAGCGGCGGCCGGTATGACCATCAACGCGACCATGAGGATTAGCCCCACGGCCTGGAGTCCTACGATTGTAACCAGTACCACCAACGCCATCAGCGTCCAGTCCAATAGCAACACCGGCATGCCGCGTGAACCAGCGAAACTCTCGTCAAAACAGAGCAGCTTGAATTCCTTGAACAACAGCGCACAGCCAACAATTGCGATGCACGAGGCCACCGCGATTAAGCGCGCATCATTGGCATTCATCGAAGCGGTCTTGCCGTAGATAAAACCCTCCAGGCCAGCCGCGTGCCCCGTATCCATCTGTGTTGCGATTCCCAACAAGGCCATCCCAGCTCCAAAAAAGACGCTCAGCGCGATCCCCAACCCCGCATCTTCTTTCAATCGCGTTTGTCGGCCCACCAACAGAACCACCCCCACGCCTAGCAGCCCTGTGATCGTCGCACCGGCTAACAAAACAGGGAGCGATTTAGCATTCATCCCCCAAGCGCTGGCAATGATGAAGGCCGCCATAATCCCCGGCGCGGCGGCATGAGAAAGTGCATCACCGAGCAGCGCGCGCTTACGCAGCAACGTAAAACTACCGACCAAACCTGCAGCAATTCCCAGCACCGCCACACCAAACAACACCACCCGCGTGTTGTAATCTTCCAAGAAAACGACTCGCCGCCACTGCTCGATGCTCGGCCAATCCACGCGGCGATCCGCGATCGAATTTCCAGAAGTTTGCGCCCAGGCAGTGGTTGGAGCAATCAACAACCAACCCCAAACAAGAGTCAAAACCGCAGCGGAATTCGCCAACAACTTCGAGGGAGCCAAGCGTTGGAGAGCAACCTTAAAGCTCCCCATAAAGTGGTTGGCGTAGACGGCTAAAACCTGGACTCCAACAATACTTTCCAAATCTGATTTCACAACGTGCGCTCCCGACGGCGCATGGCTTCGCTGACTTCATCCAAGAGAGTCAATCGGCCACCATAAGTCTTTTGCAGATTCTCGGAAGTGAATGTCTCAGCTACTGGCCCATGCGCGACCACGCGCATATTCAGCAGTACCACATAATCAAAATATTCGGGGACCGTTTGCAAATCGTGGTGAATCACCAACGCAGTTTTTCCGCGAGACTTCAGCTCGCGCAAAATCTCCACGATCGCCTTCTCGGTCGAAGCATCAACGGCAGCGAACGGCTCATCCATCAAATACAAATCGGCATCTTGCACTAAGGCCCGCGCTAAAAACGTGCGTTGTTGCTGGCCTCCGGAGAGTTGACTAATTTGTCGTCGCGCCAAGTCGGCGATACCAACGCGGTCCAATGCCTCCATAGCGGCTTGGCGATGTTTTTTGCGAACCGGCCAAAACCATCCAATCTGGCTGTAAAGTCCCATCGACACTACGTCGAGTGCATCCACGGGAAAATCCCAATCGACACTTTCGCGCTGCGGAACGTAGCCCACGCGATGCCGACTTTCTTTATAGGACTCACCAAACACTTTCACTCGCCCTGACGCAGTAGGAACCAGGTCCATCACCGCCTTCAGTAGCGTGCTCTTTCCCGCACCGTTGGGCCCCACCACACCAATCAACGAACCGGCGGGCAAATCGAAACCGACATCCCAAATCACTGGCTTGCGATGATAGGCCACGGTTAAATCGTCCACCGACAGAGCGATCGACGAGCTTGAGTTCCGCGATTGAGATTCAATAACAGATTGGGTCATGGTGACAATTTACCTTGCATGCCATTCGCCGGAGCTTCCCCACCCAGTCCGCGTGCGACCAGGGTGATATTGTGATCCAACATTCCGATGTAAGTCCCCTCATAGGCTCCCGCTGCTCCCATAGCATCGCTAAACAGCTCCTGGTCCCCGATGTGCACGTCATGACCGCGCGCCCGAGCACCCTCGACCAACGATTCGATGTTCTTAGGAGGAACACTACTCTCTACAAACACGGCCTTCACTTTTCGATCGACCAGCAAATCGACTAGTTCATTGATCCGCTGCAAACCCGCCTCGGATTCCGTCGAGATGCCTTGCACGCCGAGCACTTCTAAACCATAAGCGCGGCCGAAGTAGTTGAAAGCATCGTGCGAAGTGACCAAAATGCGGCTCTCCTTGGGGATCGAGCCGATCGCGCGGCGACCATACTCATGCAATTCCGCCAACTCCCCTCGCAACTTCTCAGCACGCTGCCGATAGCCACTCTCCGAAGGTGGGTCGAGCTGAGACAGTTCATCAGCAATCACGTCGACGCACTTGGCCCAGGCCGAGACATCCATCCAGACGTGCGGATCGAAGTGCCCAGCGAAATCGTCGGGCTCCAGAAGCGATGGCTGATCGATGGCTTCTGTCACCGCCACCACCGGCTTACCACGCGCCAACTTGACCAGGGAATCTGTCATCTTCCCTTCCAACATTAAACCCGAATAAAAGATGATGTCCGCATTCATCATGTTCTGCACATCGTCTCGAGTAGCCTTGTGCAAGTGCGGATCGACTCCGGGCCCACACAATTGCGTCACGTTGACTCGCTCACCACCGACGATCCGCACCAAGTCCGCCACCATCCCCACAGTCGCTGTGACGGCGATCGGAGAATTGCCATCGACCGTGGCCTGTGGCTGCTGCAACGAGTCAGGTTGTGCTGGACCATTGCAGCCCATCAGCAAAACTAGCACTAGGCAAAATAGAATTCCCACTAATTTTCGCGACACAAGCCATGTTCGAACAAACGAAATATTCACAAACTGAATCTCCAACGCCGCGCGACCAATAGACTCGTCCGATTGACATTGCTAAGAATGTAGCATAGGCTACATTTGATGTCGAGTCCCCATGCGCAAGATGTTTCTAGCGTCGTGCGGAAAACACCTGCCGTAGCTACCTTCGCCAGAAGGTCGACTCCCTGCGGTCTGGCGACCGCAGCTACGTTTGAGTAGCTACGTTCGCCAGAACGTAGACTCGTTGCGGTCTGGCGACTGCAGCTACGTTTGAGACGCAACCGTTGTTAGTTGCTCGATACGTTTGTGACTTCCAAGCGACTATCGCACCATCGAATTGGCACTTTCAACTTTTGGAATTGGTCCACTTGGCTAGCAGAAAATCACCACTTTCCGATGCACGCCCCCATCAGCGAACGCGCCGGGATCATTCCAACGAAACGGCTGAGGACTACGTCGAAGCGATAGCCGAGATTCTGGCAGAGAAGGAAGAGTGCCGCGCCGTGGACTTGGCTGCCTTCTTCGGCGTCAGTCATGTCACAGTCAAACGCATCGTTTCTCGATTGGAGAGTGAAGGCTTATTGCGGACCGAAGCCTATCGCCCCATCACGTTGACACCGCAAGGAAAACGTCTGGCCGTCAAATCTCGCAAGCGACACGAGATTGTCCTCAATTTTCTCTTAGCCATCGGCGTCGACACAGCCACCGCAGCGCTCGACACCGAGGGGATTGAGCATCACGTCAGCCCCCAGACACTCGCCCGCTTCGAGGCATTTTTAAAGAGGGTGGGTGGAGCCTCTTAGATAAATTACAAGGTAAGCGTTGACGATAAACGTTGAAATTGAGACAGAAGTAGAACCATTGTCCCCAATGGTTCATGACTTTGGATTGCTTAAACCGGTCAAACTCGGACGCTTCTGCTTGGCCTGAGAACAGGTTGTCGTTGAGCGTCTGGGTCCCGTCGAAGCTACGTCCAACCGGCCAGAAAATTTAATGCATAATAACTCCCTTTATCATGCATTAAATTTAAACCGGGCGAAAGCCGGGATTTCTGAAGAGGCGGTACCGTAAAGGGGGCACCTTACGTCGTAATGGAAAACCCACCTAAGCGAGCGTTTCTAAAACACCGACAAAAAAATGTTATCAAACGACCAAGATCAGCTGGTTGCTGCGGTTGACTTTCCATGTGAGAAACCGCCGCCGCCAACTCGGCTGCATCATTTGGTTCGTCGCATTTGTTCTTGGGGATATAACTGCGCCACAGTCGTTCGACGGTCCACGCAAGAATAACCGATACAATAAAAGTCGGAATCAAGATATATGGCTGAGTGAAAATGGTGGCATAGAATTGGGCAATTGCGCCGAATGGAGTTCGTTCAAGAGGTGTAAGCAGGCCAGCGAAGAACGGAAGTAGGACGTAGGGTTGGGAGGTCACAGATGCCACGCCGAATGCGAAGCCACCAATTGCACGGCTGAGAGCGACCGCGTTCTCCGAAATCCCGGAGCCGAGCCAATATGCACTAACCAATCCGGCACTACCAGAAGCCAGCAGGATTAAGCATGTTTCGACCACCAATCCGATTGGGGCTTTTGAATACATGGAGAAGGCATTCGATAGTCCGCCAAGATTACAAACCACCATGCTGGCATATGCCAAGTATGCTGCGATCGCAAAAAAAGCGAGTTTAGTTTTAACTCGCGGCAGTTGGATTATCGTTGAAGGGGCATATGGATTCATTGTGTGATTGCCCTCAGCGACGAACGAATAGGATCACCTCGTTCCGGCGATCGATGATTTAGCAAATTAGACTGACCTCCGGAACTGAGGTGCATCCGAGTTGTTCGTCATGAGTATAAACTGGCCGTCAACGGTGGAAATCAGTGGGCTTTTTCTTGGCATTCAACGACCGGTTCGCTTAAACTCCATGATTCTTTCCGTCGCATTGTGGTATGCCTGTGAACTGCTTGAGTATCCATCGACTTCAGCTAGTCGCTGCCGAATTGCGTTGTACTCTTCCTGTTTGTTGGAGTAGAAATCGCCAAGAGGGTTGTGCTGCCGTTGCGTTGCTCGCGAGTTGGTGTTGGTCGACGGCTGGAGATAGAGCGGGATAGTGAGGAGGAGGAGTATCAGCGGGACGCAAAGTAAAGCAAAGAGCTTTAGTGAACGAGAAACACCCTGAGACCCAGATTTAGTTTCGCAATATTCGGTCTGATCGGGAGACTGATGATAGTGGCAAAATGGGCAGCATCCATTTCGACTCATCCAATCGGGAACTACCGAGGTCCAGCCACATTTTAAGCAGGTTTGCTTTTCTTTTACGCTTATCGGCGCAGCGGAAGTTTGGGGCGACTTTGTACCGTTGCAGTGATTGAAGAGCCCTTCGACTTTTGCCGCATAGGACCAATCCCCCCGTGTGTGACGAATGTAAGTGAACGGTGTAACTTCGAAGTTTGACGCTCGTTTTTTAAGTTGCTCGAAAGTGATCGGGCCAATAACGCGTTCGCCATTCTTAATAAACCATTTTGCATTCATCGTTCAAATCTTCTTAGATTTATTCATCAACGCACGGTTAGCAGATTTCGTGCCCCACACAGTTTCCAGCAACCACGCGTTTCGAAGTTCAAACCAAACCGATTGTTCGCCTACGGGACGACTTGATCCCGCATGGCGTAGCCGCATTGTATCCCAGTCTTCAAAAGTTCGTTTAGTTGATCCAACGTGATTGAATCTAGCTTCTTGTACGTTTGCACAAGGGCGCCTGGATTCCCTAAGTAATCAGAACAATGAAATGCGACTCCATTCCGAATTTCCTTGAGCACATCGAGGCCAACACATTTTATGGCTAGTTTGAAAGCGCGCTTCTTACTCGTTATTTCATCAGTTAATTTGCCAGACGCATGAAGCCGTCCAGCCCAGCAGTCCATGCAAGCGTCCATTTCGAAAAACATGCCTACAATCAGCTTCTTGATATGTATCTCGCGGTGCCGTTGGTCATTTGACGATTGAGTGTCAAGATGTACTTCATTGAATCTTCCGACCAATTCATTGAGTGCTGCAGAGATACCTTGCCATGCCATGATAGATCCAGCCGCAATTTGATCTTCACCAGTCAATGAGGTAACCCATTCGAGTTGTCGGTCGAATTGGTCCATTGGGGGCTCCTGACGAACGTTCGCGATAACGAATGTTCGCGGGTTTGATTTGTTAGCAAGCTGGACGGCATCGCGAACTTTCGTTCATCGCATGGTTCGTCCATTGTCGGAGGCAATTAGTCTTTGATTCGTCTCAGTGCGTCACGAAGGGATAGTTTATTCGTATGTGCCGCCAATTCGATGATTGACGTTGGGATTGTTTCGCCGCTGCTGAACAATTCGCTATCGCAAACATCCGACACTAAAGTCGCATCGAATCCAGCGGAGGTTATTTTCTTATAGAGATAGTCTGCCTGAGTTGAGGGGACATAAACTGAAAGCATTCCAGAGTTGTCGTTCAGAAAGAATAGGTTTTGCATGAAGCGAGTTCTTTATGATTGGAATTGTCAGTTGCTGGAAAAATCCCAGGAGTGATTGCATTTGCGACATTTGAACCTTCCCCGCCCTGAAAGTTTCGAGCCCGTTAGTGCGCCCAACGCTCCCGCAAAGCCGCCTTTCCGACGGTGTTCCTCCACTAAGTCGTAAGTGTCTCTACTGCCACAGCCAGGGCATTTGCCAACGGAATGCGGGGGTATTTTCTGGAGTGGGGCTCCACAGCCAATGCAGGCTTCGGCTTTGTCGGATACTTCACGACTACATTCTGAGCATTTTATTAACATTGCGAGTCAACGACTTTTGGGGACTTCATAGTCGGCGGCGATCAGCGGGCGGAAATGGCGCGAGTGATCTTGATATTGGGAAAAAAACCGGAACGCCATTTCCGCTCCGTCTGCATCGATTTGTTCGCCATCCTTTAGTTACGGTTCGCCACCAAGTTTCGAAACGTCTGGTTCATTGCCAATTGCATCCGGTCTGAGCTTTAGACGTTTCAGGACTTCGCGCCCCAAGTACGTCCAATGGTAGGCGTACAACGATTGCTGTGAATCGTAGTCCGCTTTTAGGATCCGCAAATCCAATAGTCTGGCAATCGTACTGTTGATTCGTGACGAGTCGATGAAGCGACCGAAGGATTTTTTATTGTCGTCAGGAGACGGTAAATAGTCGGCAGTGCCGTAGAGCTGCATGAAGTTGTGACATGTAATATCGAGTGCCTCGATTGCATCCGAAACGGCTTCGTACTCGTTTTCAAGTACGCTTTCAATCGCGGTCTTGATCCACTGTGTCAGGTCATTACGCTTAGCGTCACAATTATTCGCGTCCTCTGGTTTGAGCTTGTAGTCTATGGGAAATCGCCGATTGCGGACATCAAACGGCTGATCGGCTCTCTCGCCGTATTGCTCGTTCATTACACAGATGATCCGCCCCCAGCCGATGCGCGCTGCAGCGTACCCCATTTCGAGCAGTACGTTTGGGTTTGGAACGTGTTTGTCTTCGCGGCCATCAGAGTGCTTGATGGTGCCCACTAGCGTTACGTCCGCGATGAACACGGCACTCTTTCGAATTCGCTTGAACATGACTGACGCGACTTCTGGTGTCCCGGATACGCCATCCATTCCAGATTCGATTCGTGGTGCATCATTGACAGAGACATCTGCGGAGAGTTGGGAGACTACGGCATCAATGGCACCGCGGATGAAATCACGATTGACCGATTTTGGTGTATCGCTTTGCCACGAGTAGAATATGGAATAGGCCATTGTCATTGCTTGGCGATCAGGTGGCACGCTGGTTGGCGAACTTGTATTTCTGCGGAATCAGTATATCACTCTTCGAGGGCGGTTATATGGAAGGCGGTTCTGCATAACTACTCACGCTAGCTTCTACCGATCGTAGTGTTTGAGCAAGGCAAATGCAACCAAATTTGGCAATTTCTGGGCATCGAGGCGGGCTGGATATGCCGCCGTAGACCCTTCCATATAAGATTCCTCAGCCTTTTAGACCTCGGGGAAAAGAGGAGCAATGGGGTCAATTGAGTAATCCCGAACGACAACGTAAGCCTGTCGAGCCAAGCCTGCTCAAGAGGATTCGACTACGTGCAAGAATGGCTGAGGCGAACGTCCGATAAGTAGGCGTTTTGTGCGGTCCGTACAAGAGGGTAGCATCGTTTCCGAGCGCTTCATCTTCTTGCCGCACATCTTTTTGGACACTTCTCGCTGATCGCCAGTATAGCCAACTCTCCCCACGGGGAGAGTCGCGACGGGCACCGACGAAGTTGGTCGGCGAGCGGAGAGGGGGGCTTGGCTGGAATTTCCCTCCCCGTCGCTTAGGCTCCGACCCTCCCACCGTAAGTTACGTCGAATACGACGTAACTTACGGTGGGAGGG
>JBGSJT010000056.1:0-3869 GCA_041741715.1 Pirellulaceae bacterium
ATAGAGTGGATACCAATAGAGCTCGCACAGAGTTGACAGGGCTAACTTGGCATTCGGTGACTCAGGCCCGCCCGCAGCCACAACCACGTTCCAGTTTGTCGTAGCGAAGCGTTCATTTTGAGATGGCGAGGAAGGTGAGAAATTTGGGTTTACCATAGGGACCATTCTAGTTGATCCCCATTAAACCGTCGATTCATGGACATCGCAGGTCTGGAATTCCTTATTGCTCCAGCCCAGCGAACGGCGAGAGAACTTGCACGTCGGGGAGAAGTGCCTGGACTTGGTCGATTGGCAGAGTCCATTTTCCGTGGAAACCGATGTATAAGGTCTTGAGGCCTTTCAGTTGCTTCAGACTTTCCAGACCAGCGTTGGTTACGGTCGTTTGAGAATTCGTGGAATAAACCGGAGCCAGCACGAGCGTTTCGAGATGTGGCAGGACTGATAGCTCAGCGATTGTGGCGTCGTTCAAGTTTTCAAAGGAACTCAGGAACAGCGTATGCAGCTTTGGTAAATTCGCAAAGTGCTGAAGTCCACCGGCGAAGTTGGCTTGACTCAGGTCGAGCGATTCGAGTTGTGAGAGCCCCGCGAGTTTTTGCAGATCGCCGCCACTGAGCCGGCGCGATTTGGCTTCGATCATGCGAACGCCGCTGAGTGAAAGTCGCTGTAGCGATTGGCACCGAACTACGCTGTCTAGATCTTGCTGCGTTAAGTAGAGGTGCATCAGATCGAGTCCCTTCAGGTTCGGGAACTCGCCCAGGAATGCGAGCCGATTGGAGTCTATCGCTCGATCGGGCTTCCATCCATCGGGTATAACTTTTGGGACAATTGGCTCGCCTGGTTTGAAGGTGACTGCAGACTCGATCAACTCAGGCATCAAACCGAGCGTGAGATACTGTACCTCCTTTTGCTTTCCAGCTTTGCGGATCGCCTGCAACTGTTCGTAATCGCTGATGGCCGAGCGCGGCAGTTCAAATCTTGGCGTGCTGACACGGACACTGCGTTTGTCGAGTTCACTCTTTGTACCCGAAACCGGAGCTGGTGCGGGCGGTAGTGAATTTGCATCCACATCAAGCACTGTCAAGTCAGCGTATACGACTTTGAAGTGGTCATCTCCATTCGGCAAATACCACATCAACGGACGATCGGCTTCGCTCAAACGTGCGCCGCCGAAGTAGCGAAAGCGATTATTTTCGTTCATTGTGAACAAAAACGCCGAGCCACGCCCTACGACTGAGCCGAATTCAGCCGCAGCGTTCATCGCCGCAGCCTTCGCATCCTCGTCTCCTTTGCCAAGCTGACTTTCAATTTTCTCAGTGTATTTCGATTGAATGCCCAGCGGAGTGCCGTCTTCACCATTGGCCGTGAGCGACAAAGGAAACCGCGAATCGTTTGCTTCAGCACACAGACGCAGCATCTTGACCAAGTCGTCAAACGTGATTTCGCTGGTTTCTGGTTCCGGTAACTGCAAAGCGATTCGAGTATATCCTTCTGGCAAAGCCGTGGAAAACAATGTTTGGTCAACTGGAACATCAAACTCAAAATCCGACATCACGCGCCACATGGACACGTTTCGCCCGCCAGCCAGCGAACCGGGGATCTCAAGACGAACACGCACTTGCACTGGAAGATGCGATTTGGGATCGAACCAGGCTTCGACAACTTCGCCATCAAATTGCGATCGCAGCCCAACCGCATGTTCGCCGTCAATACTGCGAGTCCCCAGTTCTTTTAAGCCGTCCTGATCCTTGCG
Source organism: Pirellulaceae bacterium (assembly GCA_041741715.1). Lineage (GTDB taxonomy): Bacteria > Planctomycetota > Planctomycetia > Pirellulales > Pirellulaceae > Aureliella. The sequence continues at coordinate 1,751 of JBGSJT010000056.1, forward strand.
ATCGGCTTGAAAATGTTTGCGCACTGAATCGATAAGATGTACTGGGGAATCTCTCAACAGCGAATCAACAACTCGTCCGGTTAGCTGAATTGCCTCAGTCGACCCTTGTTGAACCACTAGATATTCGCTCGTCTGGCCGTTGATGATCTCAGTTCTTCCAAGAGACTCATCTTCTAAACGAAAGTGTGAAGGAGCGAGATAAGTGAGCTTCTGCCCGTTCACGCCATCGACATCAACGAGCGCGGCTTCCTCGACAAATTGAATACGGCAGACAAGCGACTGTAGGCCTTCAAGTCGCTGAGCAACTTGTGCATAGAGACTTGAATGGCCTCCCAGAATCCCGAACAGTGTCGTTCCGACGACAGCGGCCAACAACGAAGCGGCGACTGCAAACTTGGTAAACATGATGAACCTCTTTCGAGATGGAAATATGGTTTGAGACGGATTGCACGTAGCGGCGTCTCTCCGAGACGCCGGGATAACCAGTTCACTCCTAAATGCCGAGGTTTGCGAGTCTCGAAGAGACTCGCCTACGTGAGAGGCTGGTGTCAGTTTCGCCAACACAAGTGCGTTCAAATCGGCTGGCATGCCAATGTCGCCGTTCGCGTCTTCGCGCGACGACTTGGTCAGCTCTTCAACGGCTAAGCCTAGAATGCCGCCTAGTTTGTCATTATTCTCATTCGTCATGATTTATCTCCGCAGCCGAACGAATCGATTCAACACGCACATTCGATGCCGATTCACCGTCGCCCAACAATTCTCGCAACTGTTTTCGTGCGCGACTGAGCATGGCACCGACAGCATTTCGGTTCGACTTTGTTCGTTCGGCGATCTCGTCGTATGTAAGCTGGTCTATATATCGCATCACGAACACCTCCGCTTGTTCGCTTGAAATTTCAGCCAGCGCACCACGCAGACGATCGGAGAGTTCTTGCGCTTCCAGCTCGTCGCTCACCGTTGCCGATCGGCATTCCGCAGTCTCGATCGAAGCCGCCGCATCAACTCGCGCGGCACGCCGATAGCGACTGCGAAGCACGTCCAGCGTTCGAACTCTGGCAATCCGTCCCAACAAGTGAGACCAATCATCGACTTCCGACCGTCGCGAGAACTGCAACGCCTCCAAAAATACGGTCTGATAACAGTCCCTCGCATCGGCTTCGTTACCCAGTAAACTGCGCAGAGTCCTCCACACGGTCGGGCCGTGATTGTCGAGCACATGCTGCCAATCAATTTCCATGCGGTGTCACTGTCGCTGCGTTTCCGGCGTAAAATGTCGTATCAACCTACTAGTCGATTGAAACTGATCCATCTTACGCAGGAAATCAGCAATTTTGGATATTGATAGCCCGGACATTCACGTCCGCCCGCATCGCGAGAGCCAGCTTCATCGCCCGAGCCTTAGCCGTCCGTGTCACCACTGACTCGCAATGGCTTGTTACCGAAAGCTAGTGACGCAGTCATTAGGGCACTGTCACAGGATAAGGTGGCAACTCAGGGTAGAAGTGACCTGGGTGGCCTTCGGGGAGGTTGTCTTTATAGTGATATCGAGGTGGCAGGTGATGGGGATGGTCTGGCGGGAGGCGCGGCCAGATGATGTTGGGGGTGGCGGTGGCGCTTCGATGACTACGGGTTCATCGGGTGGCGGCCTGGGCCAGTCTTCGGGCCACCAAGGTCGTCGCTTGATGAACCGTCGCTTTCGTCGCCGGAACTAGGCGATCGCGGGGCATTTCGCGAGGCATCCGCCCGCGAGTTGCGTGCAGGTGCGCTGCATGCAGACGCGATACGCGGCGTCAGGGTCGGAGTCGAATGGCATTGGTTTGCCATCGGCGATGTTGTATTGGCGCATCCATCCTCGGTGTGATTGCCGGATGTTGATGCGAACGATTGGGAATTCTCCAAGAATCAAGTGGAGTTGCTGCGTGTGTTTTCTATTCCTACGTTCTCGGTGGCAGGTTGATCGAATTTGGATTCGCTTCCAAAAATCGCTTCATTTCTTTTTCAGCACCTGATTCCGATTCAAAGTCGATATCGATCACAAACCACTTGTCGTCGGCAAACTCTAGCGTGAACACCAAGAATCCGTTGCGCTGGCCATTGGGTTGCTTGTGATCTTCATCGA
>JBGSJT010000057.1:0-4053 GCA_041741715.1 Pirellulaceae bacterium
GGCGCGAGCGCCTCACCGGGCGAGCCCCGATGGATGACAGCCGACGAAGGCAGGTTGAATTTTCAACTCGGCCGAAATTCTTTTGCAACACTTTTCTGGGCGTTGCCACAACAGGTTTGAAATAGTGCTGCCGGCCACGTGCAAGTGACCATGACGGCGCTACCGAACGCGATTCGCTTTCGATCAATCTGCTCTTTGACCTTTGATCTCGGGAAGACCAATTGCCTCCAGCACTCATTGGCCATGCCGCTAAGCAATTTGCGTCAGGCCTGTGAGGACTGGTGGTGCATCCTCAGGTTTTTCAATTCAACAAGGTTTTTCGGAGATTCTAAGTATGACTAATCTAAAACGTGCTTATCGACAACTATTCTCTCGTCCCGAGGATGAACGATTCGCGACGCTGGACGATCTTTACACGTTCTGCTCACGCTCGAAGGATGAATCGCAAGTCCACTGGAAGAATTCATCGGATGTGATCCCGACAGACATCTGCGGCCAGCCGGGTCTCAAGCTGGTTGGTGATCGTGGCTACGAGTTCAACGACTGGAGCTTCGGGCAAGTTTGCTCGCTGGCGGAATGCAAGAAGGAGACCCTCAATCGCTTGCAGGCTAAGACAGCAACGCAAGTGCTAACAGAAACGATCCCTAACGGGGCTCGGCCGTTTCAGGTGATGACGCGCGATGACAAGATCCGCTCAATTCATGGGGTGGCTTACACGCGGCTGTTCGATGCGGACATCCTGGACGTAGTGATCGACGAGGCGGACGATTTCAATCCGCCACCGGTGGGTCTCAATGGCGGTACGGGCTTGTACGCTGGCGAACAGGATATGTTCGCCTTCCTGGTCGACGACCAATCGTGGGTCGATATCGGTGGCGAACAATTCGCGCCGGGCTTCTTCGTATGGAATAGCGAAGTCGGTCGTCGAACAGTCGGTATCGAAACGTTCTGGTATCAACGCGTGTGTGCCAACCATATCGTATGGGACGCAACCGAAGTTGTCTCGTACAGTCGCAAGCATACCGCCAATGTGGTCGAGGCTGTCGACGATATCCGTTTGTTGCTTCGTCGCCTGGTTCAGATTCGTGACGCGAGGAAAGACGCTTTCGCCAAGACTATTGGTAGTGCGATGGTGACTTCCTTGGGATCGACCAAAGAAGATGTCAGCCAGACACTTGTCAAACATGGAATTGGCATGGGCTATATCAAAGCGACTCTCGAAATGATGTCGCCTCAGTCTAGCGGATATACGGTGTTTCAAGCGGTCGATGCGTTGACGCGCATCTCTGGCCAATTGACACACGCGGGCGACCGTGCGGCACAAGACGCCAAGATCGGCCGGCTGTTGTTGCTGGCCGTTTAGTTTCTATTCTCTTTTCATAAGGAGTATTCAATCGTGGACCCGCAAGCAGCTTGGCTGGCGATGATCCAAGCTCTGATCGACGAGGACCATGAACTAGCGTCGGAATATGCTGACGCACTAATCGACTGGCTTAACCGAGGTGGCTTTTCGCCCAAGGTTTTGCCAGAGCTAGGTCAGGCGAATGACCCATTGTCATCCGCTTACCGCTTAAACCACATGATCGCCCATTATGTCTGTTCGAAGGTTCGAACGGGTGGTCTATCTTGAACCATCATGAATTTGGAGTAAACATTATTATGGCAACACAAACCGCCAAACGCCCCGTGCATGAAATTCGCCTTGGTCGGATCAAAGCGGCAATTTGGGAAAACGAGACTCGCGAGGGAACTCGTTACAATATTTCGCTGACTCGCATCTACAAAGATGGCAACACATGGAAGGACTCGACCAGTTTCGGTCGCGATGATCTGCCACTGTTGGGAAAAGTCGCCGACCTGGCTCATACCTGGGTCTACGAAAACGCGTCGGCACCTAGCTTCAACGTGGCGAACTTGGACGACGAGTAATGGAGTCGGAGTCGACGGTGTACTTCGTGTTTTGCCCAGAATGCGGCGACAGAGTTCCGTTGCCACCGCAGGCAGTCGGCCCAAACCGAAGCGATCTATGGAACGTGGTGACCTGCCTGAACTGCAGCACTTCGTTCGATTATGACTGCATAGAAGTTCTATCCATGCCGCTGACTGAATGGCAGGAATTGATTTTCGCGCAGGACTGGACCGAGGCAATATAGCCTTTGGCCCCCATATAGGTTCGATGCACCACCGAGCCTATTCATCCCCACTGACAAAAGTAGTTTGGTAGTATTAATCTGTAGCCAGTAAATCAACCAGACAAGCCAAACAAACGCGTCTGGCAACGAACAAAAAACTGGTATTCGCCTTCAACTACAGTCTACTTACCAGGAGCCATGCAATGGCCAAGCCACGACTAAGGAATTGGATTCTGGGGTTTGTCTACAGCACAGTAGCTTTCAATGGCTGCGCGCGCCAAGTTGCGCCGCTACCAGATGCGGTTCTACCGACCGTTGCTGAACCTGCAGCCGAGGAGCCAAGCTTTTATACGGTCGGACACTACGATAAGTCGAGCGATCCTGTCGTGGACCTTACCAACATAATCAAACGGGCCACTGCAGAAGATAAACGCATCTTGCTGCAAGTCGGCGGCGAGTGGTGTAGTTGGTGCAAGCTCATTAGTCAGTACATGCATGACAACCAGGTCGTGAGCGACATTTTGACGAAGCACTTCGTAGTTATGAAAGTTACTTACCCTGGGGACCACGCCGAATCGTTCCTCCAGCAGTTCCCGAAATGCAATGCATATCCCCACTTTTTCGTGCTGGAGAAGGACGGATCCTTTCTGCATTCGCAGGGGACAGGGGAGCTAGAGGAAGGCAAGGGCTATGACGAAAATGTGTTCGCTGAATTCCTGAACTCGTGGGTTTCCAAGTAACTTCCACAGAGAAGACTTGCTTTTGCGCCGCGGTTGTAATAATTTCCCGGGCATGAATAGATTCGGGAAATATCAGGACTACGATTCGGAAATTTCATTGGCAGTGACTGCGGGCGCAATGTTGCTTGCGATCGTACTCTATTCCTGGATTCCGCAGGGACTGTTGCTCTATACTACCGCCCTATGTAGCACCTGCCTTGGATTGCTGGTACACCGACCGCCGGGCTGCAGACGTCTAGAAAGCGAACATGCAATCGACTTGCCGTTTGCAATCGCTCACGACAAGGAGATTTATGACGAGTACTTGGCAATTGCCAGAGCGTTAAAACGCATTAGCCAAATCCCTGACCTCGTGTTTCGCGAAGCCGCCCTACAAAAAATTGCTTCGGCCAAATTGGAGTTCCAGCAAGTCGCGGAAGGGACACTAGTTTTTGAAGGCACGGAGAGTTGGCGCATCGTTTACGTAGCATTGCTCCGCCGTCGACACGTTTTTCTCTATCGCTCGGTAGCGTGGGTGAAAAGTGTAGATTACTGGCAGGACGAACCTGGCAAACACAGTACTCTCTTCAATCTGGAGTTGGTGGACCACCAAAACCTGAACATCGAACGCATCGTAATTCTGAGTGAATCGGTTTGGCCAGCGGATCAAGCGTTTCCAAACGAACCTATTCTCAGCTGGATCGACACTCACCATCGACACGGCATTTGGATCAAGCTAGTCCGCGAGGCGACGATCGCCACAGAGCCTGACTTGCTAGGGGACTTTGGCATCTACGGCAGTCACGCGGTCGGCGAGCAGGTGCTGGATGACAAGTGTCGAACGACTCGCTTTATTTTACGATTCAACTTTGATGCGGTCGAAGCAGCGGAAGCGCGTTGGAAGCGTCTTGGCATTTTTGCCAGCGCTTATCGTGACATGCTGGATTCGCGACGCTAGCAAGCGTAAAATATGCGGTCCGAGCCCAAAAGGAAAATCACTTGTTACGCCCGCTCTATCTCGACTCTGCGAGACTAGGTCAGTTTGCACCATCCGCCAGGCAAGCCCTGAATGAATTCTTGAACTTCGTGGCAGCAACTCCAACGCATCCGCGTTTGATCGAGTGGCTGCGGAAGGGTGAGGTCATTACTGATGAAACTGGTTGTTTGCCGGCTTGGCCAGGTGTCAAAGCTTTTGAACAATC
>JBGSJT010000058.1:0-18211 GCA_041741715.1 Pirellulaceae bacterium
TATGCCGCCAAAACCCAAGGTGGGGACGCGGGCTGCGCAACCGCTGCCCCAGGGCGACGTCAACGCTCGCTCCACTCGCGTTGACTTGCCCTGGGCTAGAAAATCGGCTGGACCTTCGGCCCGAAGAGAATCTCACTTATAAATCGTACGTCGCTGCGACAGGAGACTCAATTCAGAACAAAACTCGCATCAACACAAAATTGCTAAACTGCTATTTGTCGCACAGCCCAGGCAAAACCTGGGAACGAGCGCAATTAAGGCAGAGCTTGCATCAGTATTGATCAGCTACTCATCGCGAGATGCAGGAGGCTCATCAGCAAAAATTTGATCATCGTTTTCTGAATCAACTGACCGAGGTTTGCGAAGGTACTTTGTGCGGAAAAAATCAGCGACTAAAAAGACTCCCGCGACCATAGCACCCCCTAAGTAACCTGTCGGTATCCCCAAAATGCTGGAACAGACTCCTGACATCAATACGGCTGGATTGAGCAGATTCTGCGGGTGCCCGAGAGTAAAGGCCGCGAAGATCAAGCACCACAGTATCGGACCAGCCACCAGTGAAGCCAAACGTGGTTTCTTCCCTCCCCATAACGCCAATTGAAAGATGGCGATGCCGCTCACAAAGCCCCCCAGCGTTATGGCTACCGTCTCCAGCTCAGCCGGGAGTAGCGGCTTGATCAGTCGCAGACTGGCCAGCAGCAGAGCGAATGCTAAAGTGATGGCCAAGAGCGTAAACAGATCGAAGACGCGCGGCGCTCCGTAGCTTTCCCCCCCCAGGACGTCATCGAGCCATTCACCAGCATCTCGAAACAGATGCGTTTCGGGACTCGAACTAGGTCCCATTCCCGACAGAGGCGGGAGGACAACAGGTGGTTTGTGCGGGTCTTTTGGTTCCATCTACCAGTCTCGCGAGTGCAGTTCCGGCATTCCCGTTCTCGTAGTAGAATACGTTGAACTCGAGCTGCCTGCTGGGTTTATGTTATCACACGAAATGCTGAGGATGGGAACGATGGCCAATGAACTTTGCGAAGACAAAGTCCGCGAGCAACTGAAACAAGTGATCGACCCCGAATTGTTTGTGAATATTGTCGATCTAGGACTTATCTACCTAGTCGACTTGGCACCCAACGCTGAGGATGCCGCCAAGACCGACGTCAAAGTGGAAATGACCATGACCAGCCCCATGTGTCCCGCCGGTCCGCAGTTGGTCGGTAATAGCCGACAAGTCGTCGAGGCCATGGAAGGTATCGGTTCGGTAGAGATCAAAGTGGTCATGGATCCACCTTGGACTCAAGAGATGATGAGCGAAGATGCGCGGGACCAGCTTGGAATTTTTTAATTGAAACGCATAGTATTTTAATTGAACGGGGTGAATTTGTAGAACGGTTGTCCCAACCGTTTCCCAACCGTTTTCGAGCGTTTCCCCGCGTTTCCCAGCAGCTTCACGCTCGCTAAGCGAGCAGAAAACGGTTGGGACAACCGTTCTACTCTTTGCGGGTTCGGATCTATGGCTTACCGACACAAATCAACTTTGTATCGGTACGAAGCAGCATGAAGTGCTCGCTGAGGGCTGGGGTAGCACGACAAGTGCTTTCCAATTGAACGCTCCCCAGTTCATTAAATCCAGAAGAAGCGGCCAGCACCGTTACGGTTCCGTCTTCGGCGATACCGATCAATTTGTCTCCGGCAATCACCGGTGACGACGAGACATTGCCGCCGATGCGCTTGCTCCACAACACATCGCCATCAGGCAAATGGATGCAGGAGACGATACCTGCATCACCCCACAAGAATAGAAGATTGTCTTTGGCAACCGGCGTGGGTACGTAAGGTGCCGACCGATCGATTTCAAGTTGAATCTTGTGCTCGCCATTCAGATCGACTCCAAACAGGATGTTGCCACCACCTCCCGATCCCTCAGTGCCAAAAGCCAGATCACCCACGATGACAGGGGACGAAACGCAGCGTTTGGTAAATACTTTCGTATTCCACAGTGGAGCACCCGTCTCGAGATTGAGTGCGAAGAAACCATCACCCGTATTGCAGAACAATAGTGCGTCGACCCCCGAGGCATCCTTATAGAGCGCTGGGAGTCCGTAGCAAGCGCGAGTTGTCGTGCGCGGAGTGACCCATTTGTCTGCCAGTGTTTCACTGTCAAAAGCCATGACGCGACTTTGTCCTGGGGTAACCCCCTCGGGCAATTGTTCTGCGGCTTGACTATTGAACAGCAGCAGGGTTTTACCGAAGAGTACAGGCGAGGCACCAAAGCCATGCTGACTGATGTAACTTCCCAAGTCGCGTCTGGCCAGTTCCTGACCGTCGTGACTCATGGCGACCAGGGTGATGTTCTCGGGAGTCGCCCACGCAAAATACACAGCCGACTCGTTAACGCAGGGAGTGCACGAGGCGAAACTACTGCGGGCATGTACGTGATAGGGAGTCGATTCAATTTTTTTGTGCCATAACTTGTGTCCATCGGTCAGGCGGTACGACAACAGATGCCGCTCGGCAGTCTCAGGATTGGCGGCCATCAAAAAAACTTGGTCACCATAGTAGACCGGTGACCCGTTGCCAGTCCCAGGTAAGTCGACCTCCCAAGCCACATCTGCGGGGAGCCAGGGGAGAGGGACATCACACTGCTCCACACTCGCCTGTCCATTCTCGCCACGAAAACGCCCCCACTGATTGGCGCCGTTGCCAGGTTCCGCAGCAAGTGAAAAACTCATGGCCAAGAGGTTTAGCGCCACGATGCAGATCGGACAGCGCCACTTCGTGACGACACCAAGACCGACGAGTAAGCGAGTGGGCAATGTGTCTTTACGCAATGTCTCTATAATTCGAAGCATTATTCTTTACGGTGGGTTGAGTAAGGAGGAGGAAGCGGTCGGCCCGTTGGGCACAGTCGGCACAATCGGCATAAGTCGCCCATGGGAGGACGTAGCGATCGAAGAACTCTAATTATTGTCTCAAGTAGGCAGGATGTTCCACTATAGAGCGGCCTATCGTTCGTAAATTCTAGACTTTTTCGAGACTTCTCGTTGGGGCACAACCGCAACCTCGATGCTCGGCCTGTAGGGGTCGTAGCGCTGGAGAATATCTGTCCCAAGATTTTGTCGTCGATTGGTAGTCGAGTACTACGTGAGACGCTGAAGTGGTAAACACCAGTAATCATGGTAGCAGGTAGCCCCAGCCACGGGGCCGGTTCGCGGTACTGTTCTTGAAAATTTAACAACTCAAGCCACTCCATGTCTTATAAGCGTCTGGAAATTATCGATCAAGTTTCTGACTTGGTTCCGGTCCTCGATTTTTGGAAAGCGCATGCTCCAACGCCGATGCAAAGTCCAGAATGGCAGTTGGCGTGGTGGTCGGCCTACGGTTCGCTGGGGATGCGACTCTGCGTAGTCGTGGTGCGTGCGGATGATGGTCAAATCGCCGGGCTAGCACCGTTTTATGTGCGCAATAACTGGACTGAGGGACGCACGATTCGATTTCTTGGAAGTGGTCGGGCCTGCGGCGATTTTCAAACGCTGCTGTCCGCTCCGGGACAAGCGAACGTGGTGGGGGAAGCGATCGCCGATTGGTTACTGGCTGAGCATAGTGAACTCAATTGGAGTCTGCTGGAACTGGAGGGAGTCACCGAAAACGACTCGGCCACCGACGCCTTGATAAACAAACTGCGCTACGGTCGCTGTGTGGAGCATCTTTCGGAACTAGAGCACACCTGGCGGCTCGATTTGACCGGTGGTTGGAACGGGTTTTTGGATGGGCTGTCGAAAACTCAACGTCGTCAAACACGCAATCTCGTCAATCGCTTCGATAAGAGCAATGCACTGAGTCTGCGTTTCGCACACGATCAAGACCAAATCCCCTCAGCTCTGTCAGCCTGCATCGACTTGCACCAACGGCGTTGGCAGGCGGATGGAAAGCCTGGATGTTTCTCCGATACGCGTTTCCAACTGTTCACGCAACAGGCTTGCGACGACATGTCGCGCCAGCAACGGATCAGCATCGCGTTGCTGGAAGACGTCGGAACACCGATCGCTTGCCACTTATACTTGCAGGACGCGGCGGGTAACAAGTACCTGTATCAATCGGGGCGAGATCCAGAGCGCGAGGCCGAAGGCATCGGTCGCATCCTAAACGCAATAGCAGTGCGTGCGGCCTGCGCTGCGGGGGTTCCGTTTATCGATCTACTGCGTGGCGACGAGATGTACAAAGGTCGCTTGGGGGCAGTTCCCACTCGCTGTCTTCGTCGACGCATCGTCGCCCCAGCCTGGTTGCCTCGCTTGCGTCACACCCTTAGAACTATTTCGCGCGACGTAAAGCATCAAGTCGAATCGATGCGCCAGCGTTGGAGCGCGCCAGCAGCTACGCGCTTGTCTACAGAGCAATCGTCACCCACGATCGATGTCGACAACCTTGCGGCTGATGAACTCGAAAGCGTACGACAGGCCTAACCCAGCCACGGTAAACAGCACGCCATACAGTGGAACCAGAAACCTTCCCCCAGTGGAATAGAACGCAGCCACCACCAGCGTACTAACTATTGGTAAACCCAGCAGCCAATAGCCAGCCCAATCGCGTCTCACTATCAATCCGATGGCTCCGATCAGAAACGGAAGTTTCCACAGCAAACTGGCACCTGTGTAGGGATTCCAATGTACGTAGATGCGTCGGCAAATCAGCCCTGGCAAATCGCCAACGTGTTGCCAGAACCAGCCGCGCACGCGCCGCGCTGCCTCTTGCGCTACGACAACTTCGCGCTGCGAGTCGGATGTCAAACTCTGAAAATCACTCTGCTCTAGTAACTCCTGACGAAGTTGTTGTTCCGGTACCGCTTGCCAATCACCATTGCCCGCTAGCGCAGCGTCACTGTAACCACCTAGCAAAGTTGTCGGCCCCTGCGTCCCCAATGGCATCAACCGCTGAAGCACGATGCAGTTGCGAATCCACCACGGGCTGCAGACACCACATGCTGACAAGACAACCAGCGTGGCCAATGCGATGCGTGGCAGACGCTGATAGGGTAGGGCGATTAAGAACAGCAACCAAATGGCTGGCAGCCACACCACGAACATGGAACGGGTGAGTATTAAGGCACCCCATACGGCACCCATGCCCCAGCCCAAACACCACTCACGTCGTTTCAAATAACTTCGTGCTCCTTTGGCCGCATCAGCGTTCGACAAGGATGATTTCGAAGTACATGCCATGACGGCCATGACCACAAAGACTTGCATTAATAGCAGCGCCAATGGCTCGGTCAGAAAATCAGTCGAGTAGTCGCGAAGCGTGCGATTGACCGCCACCAACCCCAGCGTGGTCCCCGCACCGACCAGCGTCCAAGTCGGTTTCCGGCGTGGGGTACCTCGATTGGTTGGAGGTGATAACAAGTGGGCGGTCAACCAAACCGCCAATGCTCCTGCAAGTGCCAGACACGTTGCGGAGAATAACCGTACGCCAGCGAAACCCCATGCGTTTCTTCCGAGTACTCCATACATGCCTGCCACCACAACTGGAAACAGCGGCGGTCGAGCGGTCGTGGCCAAGTTGCGCGGTGCCGATTGCAAATGTAGCGCATAGTCGCTCGGATTGCTCGCGTAGATTTCGCGCCAAGTTTCGTCGCTCGTATCGATAACAAAACCGCGTCCCTGCCAGAGATGGTACGCTATGTTTTCGTAGTCAGGGCCATCTCCAACCGGCTTGGGTGGTTTGGTAAACCATGGGCTGCTAGTGATACTGAACCACTGAATGGGGCAGAGTACACAGAGCGCGATGCAGAACCAATAACTGGGATGCTGAAGGAGTAGCCAGTGAGATTCCATCCTGGACTTTTGCTCGGATTTCACTCTGATGGTAGCTCGCCTTAGCCTGTTACCAATTTCTTACAAAACGTTCCTTCGTTGATCGTAGGGCGTTCGGGTCGGCCCTTGTGATCGTAGGTCAGCTTCATGTTGTCCAACCCCATCAACCACAGGATCGAAGCATGAATGTCATGCACGTGCATTTTATCTTCGGTCGCATACAAACCCAAATCATCGGTGGCACCAATTGTCTGTCCACCTTTCACGCCACCACCGGCCATCCATATGGAAAAACCTGTTGGATTGTGATCGCGACCGTTCCCTTTTTCACTCATCGGTGTGCGACCGAATTCGCCTCCCCAAATCACCAGCGTATCGTCGAGCATCCCGCGGCGCTTAAGATCCTTGAGCAAACCCGCCACAGGTTTGTCCATCGAACGGCACAATCGCGAATGATTGCCCTCGATGTCCGCGTGCGAATCCCACTTGCTCCCCGTGCCGCTATAGAGCTGGATAAACCTTACTCCCCGTTCGACCAAGCGTCGCGCCAACAGACAATTGCGTCCGAAGGACTCGGTCTCTTTGCGATCTAGTCCGTACAATGCGGTGGTGTCTGCCGTTTCACGCGCTAGATCGACCACCTCCGGAGCTTGAGCTTGCATGCGGAAGGCGAGTTCGTAGCTTTCAATCCGCGCGTCCAATTCACTTTGTTGAGGTTGTGTGCTGGCGAAATTGCGATTGAATTCTTGGAGCAGCGCTAGCTTATCGCGCTGTCGCAGACTGTCGTAGCCAGCGGGGCTGTTCAAGTTGGCGATTGGTTCATCACTGTCGCCATTGAGCCGCACCCCTTGATGCGAAGCGGGCATGAAGCCGCTCCCCCAATTCCTAGGACCATTGACCGGTCGCCCCGCACTGTCGCACATGATTACGAAGCTGGGAAGATTAGCGTTGGCCGATCCCAGACCATAGTTCACCCAGGCACCCAACGACGGTCGTCCGGCCACATTGATGCAAGTGTTCATCTGACACACGCCACCGGAGTGATTGATGCCGTTGGTCCAACAGGAACGGACGACTGCGATGTCATCCATGCACTCGGCTGTATGCGGAATCCAATCGGAGGCCCACAGCCCGCTATGGCCATGCTGTTTCCACGTGCGCGACGATGCCAACAACGCCGAGCCTTTCTCACCCATGGCTGTGATCGGCTCTTTGAAGCTTGAGGGGAGTGGTTGACCAGCCAGTTTTTGCAGCAAGGGTTTGGGATCGACCAAATCCAAGTGGCTGGGGCCACCTTCCATGAACAACCAGATCACACTCTTTGCGCGTGGCACATGATGAAAGGCGTTGGCTAGCCCTGCAGCTTGTGCCCGATCTTGCTGCACCAGCCAATTCAATGCAACGCCACCGAACCCCACGCCACTGGTCTGCAAAAACTCGCGACGAGCAACTGGAGAGGGAAAACCCATGCGAACATTTTCTGAAGTCATGCTGTGTCCCCGTAAGTCAGGCTGGTTTTCGAGACGCTGTCTGCATCACTCTAAATTGGAGTCGAATACGCGGACCGTCTTCCAGTTCGCCTTGTTGTTGCCAATGAACTCCAAATGACGTGGTGCAACTTGGTAGGCATCGTGCGCAGCGCGGTCGCTAAAAACTGTATGTAAGCTGACGTCGTATCCATGATCGTTGACGGGACGCGCCAATTCGCGATTGAGCGTGCCAGCCGCAAAGTAGTCCAGACCAGGATGATCGTCGAGATATTGCTGGCAGGCACTCAGCAGCTCGCTAATTTTTTCTGGTGAATTATCGTGCAGTGTAAAGTAAACCATGTGGGCAATGCGTTGGCTCATGCGTTGAAACGTCTCGTTGGAGTTGGGTGAGTGTTAGGTAGACCCCCGCGAGCTTGCCTCGTGGGCGTGTACTTAAGCGCTGGAGTCTAGGCTTTAGCCGATCTTTGTACCTCTCAGATCGCCTAAAGGCTAGACTCCAACTATTGCAGGTTTTACTAACTTCAAAACTTCGGCTCATGCCAGGCAAGCGGGCATGGGGCCGTGATCGCACAACTTAATCTTCGTCACTCAGAACGTCGCGATTGGAGAACTTTTGTTCATCGTCGCGTCGATCTAAGCCAGAGCGCTCGAGCAATCCTTTGCGCAGTACTTCTTCGATGTGATCATCGTCGGGCGGAGGTGGTCCAAAGGCTCCCAATTCTTCGGGACTGTATTCAATGGTGAAGACATGCTTGGCAAACGAAATTGTCGCTCCAGCGTCGAGTCGCTTGCGACTGATACGATAGCCATCAACTTTGGTGCCATTGCGGCTCCCCAGATCCTTCAGGAACCAGTAGCCCTGCTCGAGTGTCATCCGCGCATGCTGGCCGGAAACATTGCTGAAACGCAGCACGATATCACACGACTCGCGGCGGCCAATCACCAGTTTGTCTTTCTTCAAATAGATCACGTCACCGCCGCCGGTGGGAACTAGTTGACCGTAGTCGGCCATCGTTTAATCTCCAATGAATGGTGGGCCTAACGATCGGGCAAATTAAAAGTACAATCAATACTGCCGCAAAAGTAAAACTGCAGCCTGTCCCTTTCAATCTAAGCGCTGACCATGAATCCGTCAATTTTAATGCAGCCAATCGACTCCGGTAAGCGGCTAATTTGGCAGGAATTGGGACACAAGTACTACCCCCTGAACGTCTACTTTAAGGAGAAATTCGGCTCTCGCGTGCAGAAAATCAGTCTCGACGGTGGTTTTACTTGTCCCAACGTCGACGGTACGGTAGCCAAGGGGGGATGCACGTTCTGTGACAATCGGGCATTCAGTCCCAGTCGCCGCGTGCGTCGCGATGCGATTGCCTCGCAGATCCAGCGCGGCATCGATGGCCTGCGACGACGCTATGACACCGAGAAATTCCTGGCCTATTTCCAGCCCGCTACCAACACCTACGGACCACTTGATAAACTGCAGAAGTTGTGGGAGACCGCGTTGGAGGACCCACGCGTGGTAGGCCTCGTGATTGGCACTCGCCCCGACTGCGTGGCGGACGACGTGCTGGATCTCATTGATGAATTCGCCGAGCGGACCTATGTCTCGCTCGAATTGGGTGTGCAGACGATCCACGATAGCAGCCTCGATTGGATGAATCGGGGACACCATCATGCCGCCGCCGTAGATGCCATGCAGCGCGTCGCGGGACGCAAATTCGAAACTTCACTGCATCTGATGCTCGGCCTACCTGGCGAAACACATGACATGATGATGCAAACCGCCGCACAAGTCGCACTCTGGAATCCGGCCGGCGTAAAGATCCACAACCTCTACGCCGTCGAGCGGACCGAGTTGGCCGATCAAGTCCGTAGTGGTCAAGTTCAACTGTTGGAATTGGATGAGTATATCGTGCTGCTCGCCGATTTTCTGGAACGTTTGCCTCCGCAAATCGTGATTGAACGCATCTCGGGTGATGCGCCACCCAAGGATCTCATCGCGCCGCTGTGGTGCCTGAAAAAAGGGACCATCAAAGCGAAACTGATCGAAGTGTTCGAGTCGCGCGGCACCGAGCAAGGTGCGTTATTCTGCGCGCAGTGAAGCGTGAGCGGCACTACGGAGCTTCGCGATAGGCTTCGACCTCAAAGGGATTATCGAGATAGGGATCTCTGCCAAGCCACCACAGCCAAGCTGAAGCCCCCAGATAAGCAGGCCCCATCAGTGGTCCCCACCGCTCGAACTGACGCACATGAACTCGTTCGTGCAAGCCGACTCGTTCCAGCCCCTCACCGGTCTGACCGAGGATGACGTGCCCGAGCGTAAAACCAGCCGTGGTGGGTCCAGGTGGCAATCGCTGTACAAATTTCGCCGTGCCGCCAGCATAAAATTCGAGTGCACCAGCGCGATATCTGCCACGCCCACCGAACAATAGCCCCATCCCGCCGATACCCAGGCCAAGCAAGCTATAGGGACCAGCCCACAACACTAACAGTATCTTCCACATCATCTGCCAGCCAGACACCAGGCAACCCTCTCGTCCAAATCCGCATCGATCTTAAGGCTAATCCGAAAACATCTTGACTTAGCCACACTCAATTTACTAGCCTCCCAACGACAGATCGTTTGTCGCGATTGTCTTTGATTGCGACTGAAGCCTAGCTGAGCAGGTTCATGTTCAATCAACTATCATTCGCAACGCAGCTATTACGCGGGCTTCTGTGCTGCGCGTGGTTGACCTGCGCACCGGTGATGGCACAACGGATACAGTTTCCTGAATCCACAGCTCCCGGTTTAAATGGTCTCCGCCCTATTGCACCTGGACAACTCCCCAACTCCGGCTCGCCGGTCATGGTTCCGATCAATCCAGCCACACAAGCTGGCATTTATCCTTCGACGGTCCCAGGGGGGCAGACCTTCGATCCCTATTCGCTCAACCCAACGCCGCAGCCGCAATACGGGCAACCGATCTTAAATCCCACACTCCCCCCGGCTTCGCTCACTCCCACTTATCCCGGCATTGCACCAACCTATCCCAATAGTGCACCGCTGGGAGGCTATCCGACTTACAACGGTTCTTCCCCAATCATGCCGGGAGCCGGACAAAGCGGAACGGTTGGCACCTTCCAAAACACCGCTCCCGCTTTCAATCAGCCGGGCGTTTATCCCAATAGTGCACCTTCGGCCCTGTTTCCGGGGATGGGTTCCAATACGGGAGTTTCCGGTGGCTATGCAGGCAATTCAGGGAGCCTTTTCGGCAATTTTTACAACGGTATCTTTGGTAGTTCGCAGGGAGGATTTGGCGGAACCTATGGACAGCCGGTTTACCCACCAGCTCCAAACGTTTCGGGGGGCGCCTGGCCCACGCTGGGGAACAACAGCTATCTCAATCCAAACGCTTGGAATCCGCAGGGGACAGTCTTCACCGGCAATAGCAGCTATCCTCAAGCGCTTCGACTATTCCAGGGTCCCCGCTTTCGACACGCCTTTATCGGTGGCGATGATGATTTCGATGCGCTGATGATCAACGATTCCGATCTATCGCTGGCATTCATGTTTCCCAACTTCTTCTTTTCGACTCAGCCCTTGTACTTGCTTCCCAGTTTTTCGCTACATCAATGGGCGGGTCCTCGGCCCCCTGCTACCGCTGATCTCCCGCCGCTCGCTTACTCAGCTTTTTTGGACTCGGGTTGGCAATCCGATCCAGCGCGAATTTGGGGTGCGGAACTGGGACTACGAGTTGGAATGTTTTCAGACTTTGAAACGGCCACTTCCGATAGCTTGCGCATACAGGGGCGCGGAATTGGCCGCCTGCGTATTACGCCTCGGGCGACGCTCAAGGGAGGGGTCATCTATCTCGATCGCAATAAAGTCAAATTGCTCCCCGCAGGTGGACTTCTGTGGCAACCCAATCCCGACACACGCTTTGATTTGTTTTTTCCCGAACCCAAACTTGCCCATTACCTGGCCACCGTCGGCACAGCCGACACATGGTGGTATGTGGGTGGTTACTACGGTGGTGGAAGCTGGACAGTCAAACGCACGTCGGGTGCGAAAGAGTCGATTGACATCAACGACATTCGCTTGGTGCTCGGACTCGAATGGGGACGCAACGAACAAATGCGAGACGGTCGACGTATCGGATTTGTCGAAGCAGGCTATGTGTTCAATCGCGAGTTGCTCTACAAGGAATCGCCGCTAGACAATCTGGACTTGCAAGACTCCCTCATGATCCGTGCGGGTATCGGGTATTGAGGGTGGAATGGGTCGTGGCGATTGCGCGGATCACAACGCTTAGTAGCACACAGCCGCTGGACGTTACTGGTTACGTGATCGCAAATCTTTGCAGTCGTTCGCTTGACGGGACTCATTGTATGACGCATGGTTTCACGACAGTTGGTTGCGTCGATTGCTCGCGAATTTATCGCACATCCCCCCCGTGAATTCAGGATAAGCTCTGATGAAGTTTTTAGTTGCGGATGACTCTGGCGTGATGCGCAAGATCATCATTCGTTCGCTCAATGCGTGTGGCGTCAGCGATATTGTCGAAGCGGCGGACGGCATGGCGGGCTGGGAGACTTTCCAGACTGAACCGATCGACTTCGTGCTGACCGATAGCAGCATGCCCCAGATGTCAGGTCTCGAGTTGCTCAAAGAAATTCGTGGCTCGGGATCGCAAATCCCAGTGATAATGGTCACCACCGAAGGGGAAAAAGCGAAAGTGATCGAAGCCATCCAAGCTGGCGTGACCGACTGTATTCGCAAACCGTTCGAGCGAGAAGAACTACGCAATAAGTTAGACAAATATCTCGCTGTGTGAGACAAGGTCTAGCCACCCGCCAAGGCCGGGACGATCAAGAGTGTGTCTCCATCGTTCAGTCGCGTGTTAAGGCCATCTAAGTCGCGAATGCTGCGCCCCTGCACGAACAAATTGACGAAGCTATGTACTTCATCGCTGGCAGACGTCAGTTTATCGCGCATCTGAGGGTAACGCGCGCTCAGCTCCCGCAGCGCGTCCGCCACTTGTATACTACTCACGTCAACGACTGTTTGACCTTCTGTAAACTGACGCATGTTGGCTGGAATGTGGATGCGAACCGTCATGACAATCTCAACTTACTTTAGATGGGAACAAGTTGGACAGGCGGCTGCCCGCTGCACTTGCAATGTATGAAACGACATGTCGCGGAGATCGAACCGCAGAAGCCTTCCTAAAAGCGGTTCCCCCAGTCCGGCAATCAGCTTAATAGTCTCCATGGCGGCCATGCATGCCACTGTGCCTGAAACAGCACCGAACACTGGGAAGCGACGCGTCCATGTCGGAGGCTCGACTGGGAACAAGCAACGAAGGCAGGGAGTCTTGCCAGGAATGATGGTGGTCAATTGCGCTTCCAATTCAAACATGGCGCATTCGATCAACGGTTTGCCTTGCCGCACCGCTTCTTCATTCATTGCAAAGCGTTCGACGAATAGTGGCGCGCAGTCGACCACCACATCGGCTTGGGCGACCAACCCTGCCACATTTTCTTGATTGACATTCTCGTCGACCGCAATAATGTCCAATCTGGGATTGAGCTCCTTTAACCGCCGCTCAATCGACTCGATCCGCGACTGCCCAATCCCCGCATGCGTCATCAGCAACTGTCGATTGAGGTCACTGGGCTTGATATTCCCTGCATGTGCGATCACCAGCCGACCAACTCCAGCAGCCGCTAGTTGATAAGCGACCAGTCCCCCCACGCCGCCAGCCCGCGAGACCATCACCGAGGCCTGCTTCAATTTGGCTTGACCTGCCGAACCGAAATCCGAGACCAACATCTGCCATTGGTAAGTAGTTAACTCTTCGTCGTTTAATTCCACGGTAAATTAGATTAATTGATTCTCAGGTTGATTGGTCACGGCAAGTGAAATTCATGTTTGTACTGACAAGCTTTTTATCTTTTTGCCGCACATCTTTTTGTCGGCAGATCCCATCTAGTAGTGAAAGCCATCATAGTTCTTCATCGGCTGGGGGTGAAGCCGCCGCATGACTTGCCGCACTTTTTTCAATAGCTCTTCCGCCTTGCCGCGCAGCCGCGCGTCGTTCAATTCACCTTCGTCGGTGCGGACCGCCCGACCATCCTCAAAGTGTACGACTAGGCTGGGATGAAAATTCCCTGAAGCAACATCGACCACTTCCTTGACATGTGGACCATGTTGGGAACGAAACAACATCACGCAATCCCGCTTGGCCCGGACCCAACCCACCAAATCGGGATCTTCGCGGCGAGCCTCCTCAAACCCATCGGCTGAGGAAAAATCAGACGACTCGACGACGTCCATGGCTGCCTTGATGCGATCTCTAAAACTCATGCCCCGTGCGCAATGCACCCACACGATAATCACCACGACCAGCAGCAGTAATATCCAAGTCATAGGCTCGCTCCTTTTGGCGCATTGACATTGCGACCGCCCCACTCGCAGGCGCGTCGAGCTGGTATTGTTCCCCAAATGTGCCTGTGTCCAACGACAGTCCTAATTCGTTACCGTTCACGCAAAAGTCGCTGATCGCTCCGCCAGTCAGTCGCTTTGGCGTCACCCTGGTGCTTCACGCTACCGATATGCGTTTTGCGAGAAGCACTGATCGGCGGAGCGATCAGCGACTTTCGCGACATTCCGTGAACGGTGACCCTAATTCTAACCCATGCGCGGCGCGCAAGGCCCCGAAACCGTCCCTAGCTCGCGGGAATCTCGGGTTTGTTGGTTAGCAGCCATTTCCTAAGTTTTCCCGCCGTGGAGGTCAACGGCAGAGTCAATTCGGACTGCAGGTCGACCCATTTCCAATTCTGCGGTGGAATCGCACCAGGTACTGTTTCAATTGGTCGCCTGTTCGGCTTGCGTCCCTTCTGTTGTCGGGGGAGCTCCAGAGCAGTGCACTGGGCAGCGTAGCAATACAGTGCAATTCGATATCGTGTAACACCGTGCTTGAGTGTCTTTAAATGGTGCGTCGATCGACATGACAGCCCCAATTGCTGTTTGATTGCCAAATCAACAGCGGCCAAATGTTCGCCGAGTGCTGACTGTGAAGCGTCCATCGGCATCGACACCTCCTGGGGAGTCAGGTCGACGCGCGGAAAATCCCATAGTCCATTCCACCACTCTCCATCCTGATTCTGTCTGAGCAATGCCTTCCCACGCCGCAGCACGACGACACAGGCATGGGTGAGGGGAGTAAACAGCTTTCGCTTGGCCGCAAGTGGAATTTCCTCCTGCTGTCCGGTAGACCGCGCCTCGCACAACGGAGCAACAGGACAGTCGTCGCAGTGGGGTTCCTTCGGCAAACAGACCATGCTGCCGAGTTCCATGGTGGCTTGATTGACCTGTCCCACACTTAGCCCGGCCAGTGGCAAAATGCGTTCCGCGAATTCCCACAATTGCGCTTGCCCTGCCCCCCGCGTGGGATCCTCTCTGAGACCTATCAAGCGACTGTAGAGTCGTTGCGTGTTAGCTTCAACGATTGGTGCGCGGGTCCCGTAGGCGAACGAGGCGATGGCCCCCGCCGTATAGCGACCAATGCCGGGTAGCTGCATGATATCGGCCAGATCGTCAGGGAATTGCCCACCATGTTCAGCCACAATCTGCCGCGCGGCGGCATGCAACTGACGCGCGCGACGATAGTACCCCAGGCCAGCCCAGTAGGTGAGCACCTCTTGTTCGTCCGCCTCAGCCAAGCCAGCCACGTCGGGAAAGCGCGCGAGAAAACGTTGGTAGTAGCCGATGACAGTCGCGACCTGTGTTTGTTGCAGCATGATTTCGCTGATCCAAATACAATACGGATCGCGCGTCTTGCGCCAGGGTAGTGGGCGACAATGCTGCTCATACCAAGCCAGAAGCCGCCTACGAAATCGTGCCGTCCAGGCAGCTGTTATCGACTGAGGCACTGTTAATGGGGATCTTCCGTGAGCGTAACTTGCAGGGTGTGTTCTTCCACCAAGTTGGAACCTGGGATGGGATATCTGATGAGCGAGACGCGGATGGTATCGCCAGCACCATGCTTCGCTAACTGGGCGCGGAGTTCACTCATGTCTTTGATCTCCACTCCATTCACATGTGTCAGCTCATCCCCCGCCCTAATACCCGCCCGAGCTGCGCCGGTATTGGCACTGACCTCTGAAACGGTCGTATTTTTAGGATTGGTGGCGATGCCCAAATGTCCCCCTATGCCGCAATAAATCTCAATACCATCCAATTGTTGGGCCAATTTCTGGGCACCTGCGGCCGTAATGCGCGTACCAAACAGCCTGAGCGTTTCGCTGATCGGTAGTTCCCCCAACAAACTCAAGTAACTATCATCGATCTCTACGTAGGCGAGCTCCAACAGTTGCAGCCAAGCAAACTCCTTGAGCTGCATCAAATCCGCTTGCGACATCGAGACATGTTTACACTTAAGCTTCTTAACGTTGGGGAGCGCCGAAATTGCCTGAAAATACTCGGGACTAACTTGTGAACCTTCGAAATAGACAATCTCCACCGACTTCAGAAACTGTATCCAAGCGACCACTTGCGCATCGCCAGTAAAGCTCTCGTCAATCAACAGCGCGAATTCTTCGGCATCCTGTTTCGGTTTTCCATTGAGCACAATGCCCAGCATGTTGGAAGATCCGAACCGCGCCCCGTGATGGCTGAGGATCGCGATGGCCTGTTCTTCCTGTAGATCTGCGATCGCGCGCAGCGCATTGTCAGCCAAGCGTCCCACGGCGGAAACGCGATTGGCATGTTGCTGCAAAGCTTGTCGAGCGCGACTGCTGACGTTCGCATCGGCTTGAGTGGCCAATGCACTTAGAATATCAACCAGCTGCGATCCGGTGTTGAATTGGACGTCGCTCAGACAAGCCTGCAAGGCGTCGATAGTTTCCAGCGGAGATTGTTCCAACCGCCAGCGCGCCAATTGCCGCGTGCGATAACTGGGATGGCTCAAGTCCTTAATCTGTTGCGCAATGTTGGTCGTATCAGAGAGCGTGTCAGCGTTTGCTATGGACGCCACATGATCTTGGCCGTTCGTTGGGGCAGGGAACACACCCAGGCCCCATGCACACCACAACCAGAATGCCACTCGGGTGACACCACCAATATAAAAACTGCCTACCTTCATCTCGAAATCCCGTATCATCCTACTTGTCACCCAGCACTTCGAGAATTTGCTTAAGTCTGTTTTGCGTCGACTCCAAACGCTCATTCGCTTTGGTCAATTCCGATTTGAGCTCACTGATCTCGCGCCGCAGTTCGGCCACTTCGGCTGAATCCGTCCCTGTCGCGAGTGGCGTAGGGAGTGCATTGGGAACTTGGGAGTTGCCGAGGCCGGGGATTACGTTGGGCCGTGGCGGAGGTACGCTGGGGACGACCGCAGGATTCGTGTTGGTACTTGCCGCACTTCCGGGACGTGTGGGACTGACGTTGTACAATGAGCTATTGGGCGGATTGGGTGGACTAAGGTCAGGATTCGAAGAGCGTCTGACCGTCCGCGTCGCTTGGCTCTCTGGATTTACTTCCAACGTGAGTTTGGAGGTTCGTGCCGCCAAACCGCGCTGATAGGTGACGTCGATACTCTGTCCCGGTCGAGCCGAATTCATCCAGTTCATCAATTCGTTGGCCGTCTCAATGGGCTGCCCGCCGATCGATATGATGGCATCGCCTGCCACCATCCCGATCTTAGCCGCCGGAGAGTTGGCCGCCACCGTCGTCACCGCAGCCCCCCGGAAATTGGTCAAACCAAACTGATTTCGAAAGGCGGGGGTCAAGTCGCTGACCATCACACCCAACCACGGCGCTGCGTCGACTGAGAGACCAACGCCGGGACCAGCACTCAAGTCGCCGATCGGAAGCGCGCTACCGGCAATGCGCTCTGCCAGTTCGGCGTCCATCAGCACAGCAATCAATTCCAAATTGCGTTCGCCCCGCGCAGTTAAAAACTTCACCGATTGTCCCGGTGCAGTCTTAGATAACTCTTGAACCATTTGATCCAAGTTGGTAATCGCAAAACCGTTGATCGCCATAATTCGATCCTGTCGTTGAAAACCAGCCTTCCAAGCGGGTGAATCTTGCGTAACGCCGGTTACCAATACGCCAATTCCGCCACCCGTCACCTCCTCAGCCTCCAGTCCGAGATAAATACGACGATCGGCTCCCGCCGCAGGTGGTGGCACGAGCCCAGCAGCAGGTG
Organism: Pirellulaceae bacterium; assembly: GCA_041741715.1. Classification (GTDB taxonomy): domain Bacteria; phylum Planctomycetota; class Planctomycetia; order Pirellulales; family Pirellulaceae; genus Aureliella. The sequence continues at coordinate 17,491 of JBGSJT010000058.1, forward strand.
GTGAAGACTGGACTGCAGGACTGCTTCGACTCTCCAGCACTGAGGGGATCGTATTGGGATCCAGACTTGGGAATTGAGAACTGTCATTTTGCGCTCCACTGCTTCGTGGACGAGGCAGTTCCTCGGAAGCAAGTGGGGATTGCGAATTGGCGCTCGTCTGTGCGGCTTGTTCGGACTCGTTTAGGCGTTCACGCACGGCCGACTCGAGCCGTTCCAGAAAGGTTTGTCCAAAAGCTTGGTTGCTAGACGACGCACAAAACGCTACGGCCACATAAGCCATCACCCAAAATCGTGTGCCACGGTGTAGGCTTGAGCCACACGTGGTCGGCTCGCTAAATCGACTCAATTGATTTTGCACAGTCCATCTCCCGATCGAGTTCAAGTCCATTCTGAAGCCTGTTAGGTGGCATTTCGCCGAGCCAAGGCGAGCATCTCAGCCGCTTCCTCCATTGTAACCTTAGCGACCGAAATGCAGTTAGCTACCTCTATCAATAACCATGGATTGTCAACCATTTTCAGCCTCCCGGCCACCAGACACTTGGTAGACTGGGCTAGTTGCCCCCGTACGTCAGGCTTTCTTGCCTAGTATCTAGCAACGGCCCATGATTCTAGCAAGTTTAGTAGAATCTGGAACGGAAACAAACGCTTCCAAACATCTTGTAGATCGAATAGGCCTTGGTACTTGAGACCGTGGGTCAGCAGGATCGCAAGATGTTCATTT
>JBGSJT010000059.1:0-19608 GCA_041741715.1 Pirellulaceae bacterium
CTATCCGGTCCTACTCTGGCCGCCAATCCCGATAGTTCCTAGCCGAAACCAAAGCCGAACAAGACGAAAAACCTGCCGCTGGCAACGATTCCAGCCAGCAACCAAAATCGTCGCGCCCACACCTTCGGCGAATGTTTACCCGGAATTATACGCAAGCCATTTGCCTGCAAGAACTTACGCACTATAAACCGCGAGTCTTTCCGGAAAATCTCACTTGCCTTTTGTTTCACATATGCAACAATATAAATGTGGTCCGTTCTTTCGGTCTCTCGCTTGAAGTCCCATTCGATTGCTAACCCATGTCGCTATCTACGCTTCTACAAAACCGCATTAACGAACTCGAAATGTCGATTTCCGATCTTGCTCGCCGCAGTGGCGTATCACGGGCAACTGTAATTCGCATTCTCAGCGGCAACGATGAGCATTACTCCGTTTCCAACCTTCAAGCCGTTCTTTCCGCACTCGGAATGAGAATGGATATGTTGGCGATACCAGCCGAAGAATTCAAAGATTCCATCGCGACGCAGAAGGCTAAGCGCTTGATCGCGCTTACACAGGGGAACGTAGCTTTAGAATCCCAAGCCGTCTCCGCAGCTTCTGCCCAGGAGCATCTCACAGCCACCAAGGCGCGAATCGCATCATCCAGCCGAAAGCTCTGGGCTTCCTGACTCTCTAAGAATTAGCGGAAGCCTTCCGTGAATCCATTTGGTTCAACCGGCAAAGACGACGATACGCCCTTTGATGGGTCTGGTTTGAAAATCAAGACCATCAAAACGCGTCGCCAACTCAATGAAGCTGAGTTCGAGTCGATCCTGCGAGTGACCGAGAAGTACTTGTTGAGCAAACCAAGCCGCAAACTCGCGCCATTTACCTTCGGTTGGCTTCTGCAGTTGCATCGGGAGATGTTGGGGTCGATATGGAGTTGGGCAGGAGAAATTCGAACGACTCAAAAGAACATCGGAGTGAGCCCAAACATTGTCACTGCGGAACTCGGCGTCATTGCCATCGAATCAGAGAAACGGCACCGCGAAACTGGCGAACTTGTGATTGCAACCGCTGCCGAGTTTCATCATCGCGCGGTTTGGATACATCCATTTGAGGATGGCAACGGTCGGTGGGCAAGACTCCTCGCAAACATCTGGCTGATGCAACACGACCAACCGGTGACCATTTGGCCTGCCACCGACCTCCGTGATACGGAAAGTCCGATTCGAGGCGAGTACATTGCAGCCATGAAGCAAGCGGATCTCAGAAACTACGGTCCACTCATAGACCTGCATAAGAAGTTTAGCGAGTAACACTATCGCTGGCAAGGGATTCGAGTTGCTCGTCAATTCGATTGCGATACTTGCCAACCAGCGCCTTGATTGTTGGCGTTCGCAGTAATTCCTCCAGATCTTCCTTCCTCGCAGCTTTAAAGCGTGCCATGAGGCAGATGAACTCGACTGTATACTCGGCAATCATCTTGGTGAGCGAGTTCCGAGCGGACTTGATTTCGTCTGAATCTGGCCGCCACTTGCCACCAGCTTCAGCCAGAAGGTAAATCATCTTCATGAACTCACGACTGCGATTTGAATCCAGCTTTGACTTGTTCTTTGGTGCTAGTCGGTAATCAAAGCTGAACCGAGAATTAAGGCCATATTGATGGAATCGTTCGAGGCATCGTTGGATCGCCGTACATCCTCCACGCGGATTGTTGTTGGGATCAAGCCCTCGCTGCCGAATCGAAGCGAGCACTGGTGTAGCATCGGAACCAAGTAGGTAATCGAGTATTTCTGCAGACGCGGGATTGCTAAGGCATGTCTTTATACCTTTTAATTCGAACAGCCCGTAGTGATTGTACAGCGCCGCAAATCCTAATGCCGAAAGCCCACCATCCTCAAGATCTGGTTCTCGATCTGGATCCTCTTCACCCCTGCAAAGTGGATCAGCGCCTGCCCAGAGCATCAATGAAACCCATTTGGCGTCCCCTTCCTTGCAATGATGCCGGAGAGCAATGTTCGCCTGCTCTCGAATCGACGGGAATCGATCCTGGTACTTCTTTACCAACGGAAGGGATGTCCGAATGCGGTTACAAAGCGCCCACGCCAAAGGGTTTCCTCGTTCCAAATTGCATCCGGACTCAACGAAGTACTCCATGATTTCTGGGTCCCAAGTCCCTAACACGCTTCGAGCATCAACACCTGTCGGATCATATCCATGCTCGACCAACAATTTAACAATGTCCAATCGTCGCTTTTCTAAAGCCATGGTCATTGGGCCATAACGATCGATTGGTCCTACGTCCGCACCTACATCTAGTAGGACCTTGATTAGACTATGGAATCGCACCTGCGCGATCGGCCATGGTCACGGGAGCATTTGGCATTCGCTTCTTTCGACGAAAGACAGGGTTCAGCGGGCGGGCGTGAGTTGGCTACCATTGCCAAATCGCCCTGTTCGCCCGCTCAATTGCAACCCATTGTTCTGCATTTATTCAGGGGATACTGAGTATCCTAGCACATTGGCGAGTCGCTCAAGCAACGCGCGCGTCCGTGATTGGTGAGAATCGTAGAGAACCAGGACATGGATCGGCCCGTTCGGGATTACGATGCACTTCAGGAAGTGTTCGTCCGACCGTCGGTCGTTTCCAACAATCATCTCAACGGCATCCATAAGCAGGGCCATCGCCTGATCCTTCGCTTCATGCGTCAGGTCTGATCGCTCTGCCAGCTCTTTTGCAGCGTAACGCACGCCGCGATCTTTATCGCATTGCACGAATCCGAATTCAGCAGTTGCTCTGCGCACCACTTCTTCGACAGCTAAGTTTTCAGCATCGTTCTTTGGCCGAAGGCTTGTCATGGATGTGAAAGCAGAACTAGTAATTCTTGCGCGGCCGGCGCCCGTAAACAAAGTCTCAGTCTACTCCATTTAGTGACTCAAATGGGATGCGTGATCCCTTGATTTGAACGTCGTCCTCTAAAACGCACCTCTGCGTGAAGTTGAGTGAACTGTGCCCCCCGAATGCCCTTTAGGTACATTGCGGGTATTTCTCTCAGACGCCAAGCATGTCCGCAAGCGGCCCACTGCGATGGTAGTTCTGGACTGCGGGCGACACGTTCACAAGCACCAGTTCTCTCATTCCTATGCCTTCAAGATGAATGCAGTCTGTCTTTGGCTTGCGGTCCGCCGATCCATTCATCACGCTCCCCCAGCAAGCCGCGTTGCGCCCAATCTATCGTGCGGTTAAACGTCGAGAGTATGTATCCATGTAGCTAAGCACATTCCCTTTAACGACATCGTCTCCCTCGTTGACAAGCAACGACTCGAGGCGATTTCCCTCGTTACCAGACGGTGCTGCCACTCGAATCACGTGACTAGCAGGCTCGAGTCTTCCTAAGGCCGATACGGCACGTTCACTGGTAGTCGAGCTAGCCGTTACGACCGGCAGCTTATCTTCCGCCGATTTGCCAATGATGGACTGCGTTTTATTCCAAGGGAACAGCAAGGCGATGAACACGGCCCCCACAATCAGTATGATGACGGCAATGAGCTTGATTCTCATTTACCCTCCGCCCTTCTTTTTCGCCCGGCTTTCGGGTTTCCGACCAACACGCTCAGATTGGTTTGGTGACTCGCTGGACTCCTTGCTGCGACGATTGGAGACAGAAGTCTTCGACTTTGATGGAATAGTCTGTGATGCTACGCCGTGACCACCACTCGCGTGTTCGAGCTTCGCGAGGAGGTTCGCATGAACTTGATCAATCAGTGGATCATCTGAGCTAAGCAGACCAACGAACTGCCACAGGAACAGGCCATCCATAGCCAACCACATCATCAACTGCTCAATTCCCTCCTCGGAAATGGAGGTCAATCGCCCACGCAATCGTTGGCCGATGGCCTGAACCGGTTTAACAACTTCTGGATTGTGAATGGTCGCTGACCTCTGGTTCACCGAGCTGCTTGGGGTTGTAGGTTGGCATGGGCGATTTCTTTTCCGTTCATGTTGAGACGCATCCTTGGGACTCGTAAAAGACCAGCGTCTCCAAATTGCTAGCTTTCGTTAATGTAATGGGAGTATTTAACTGCCCCCCTGTGACACGTTTGGTCACAGCCAGAAACGAGTTTTTGGGAAAATGCATTTTTCCCCGGAAAAATCAGTTGCATTCCTCGACACGTGTCAATACATTGACACGTGTCATTTTATTAGCATGCTACTGAGGTGCGTATGTCAGGCAAAGTTGCAAGGGAACTAGCCCCCCGTGAGCAACAAATCATGGCGGTGGTTTGTCAGCTCAAGAGTGCGTCGGTCGCTCAGGTGCGTGAGGGCCTGCAAGATCCCCCCAGCTACTCGGCGGTAAGAACCATGCTGGGACAACTTGAGAAAAAGGGGTTCTTGAAAAGAGACCGTAGCAATGTCACCCACATCTATTCCCCAGCGGCTTCCAATGGATCCGTAACCAGGTCGGCCGTACGTCGATTGCTGGACGTCTTCTTCCCTAATCAACCCGCGGCTGCTATCGCAGCCCTAATCGACGAGTCCGCCAAAGACCTTACTACGTCTGAGCTAGATGACCTCCGCACAGCAATTGAGAAAGCCAAATCAAAGGGCAAGTCATGAATATCTGGATCGACAACGCTCAACTGGGCAGCGCACTGCTAAAGGGAACTGGCATACTTTTCGCAGCTGCTCTAGCCACATGCCTGATGCTAAAAGCATCTGCCGCGAGTCAATTTCGAGTTTGTTTCGTTGGCCTGTGCATGTCGCTGCTGGTTGCGGTGGCATCAGTATTAGCCTCATTGTCTAACCTGGAGTATTCAATAATTCACCGTCAGGTTGTGCCGAGTACTCAAACGATGGCGTCGATTTCTGCGGAGCCACTCGTGGTCGACCATCAACATGAGTTCAGTCATGCAAGCCACCCCAGTTTGTCTCGGGGAACAATTAACTTCCCCCATAACTCGGGTGAGTCTTCTGATCGATTGCTTGGTAGTCCGCAGAATTCCAGCTCTCCTACTTCATTTCAAAACAAGACCAATTTAGCTACGAAGACTGATACGGCATTACAGCAGCCAGCTGCACAGAGGGGAATCACTGACGGAGAGGTGAAGCCTTCGCCCGGCCAATCTTGGATACAGCCTTTCGCGCGTTATTGGCCATATCTCTGGGTAATTGGGGCTGCTGTCGTTTTTTTGCGTCTGCTGGTTCCTTACTGGCTCTCAGCCAAAGCTTTTCAAGGGCTTGAAAAACTGAATGACTCAGCTCTTGCGGACTTGAACGACAAACTTGCTCGCCAGCTTTACCTACCAGCTCCAGCCATTTCGCTGTGCTCCGAAACGATAACCCCCTTCGTCATTGGTCTATGGCAACCCAAAATCATTTTGCCACCGGATGCAACCACTTGGTCCAACCAAAGTCTAACCTTTGTTCTCTTACATGAGATGGCCCACATCAAACGCCGCGACTTGTTGACTCAGTTTCTGGCTGGATCGATAGTGGCGGTCAATTGGTTCAATCCTTTGTCATGGTGGCTGTTCTCGCAAATGATGCGGCTACGCGAGCTTGCATGTGACGATGCGGTGCTACTGCAAGAACAACAGCCTGTCAATTATGCGGAAACTTTGCTGGAAGTTGCGACGCGCTACCAGTCCATGGGACAAGCACACGGGATTGCCATGGCCGGCAAGCTCGATATCGCTCGTCGAATTCACTGCGCGCTCGATGGTACTCGAGTCCGAACACCGTTTGGAAAACGAACACTATCATCGGCGGTTGGCGTAGCTCTAGTTCTTTGTTTGGCCATTGGAACCATTCAACTTCGTACGAGCGCTACCGAGCCGCAAGATGAAACGGGTGCACCGGCTAGCGAGCCAAAAGAGACGCTTGTAGGTAAAACGACCGAAAGCAACGCGGACCCAAAGCCCCAGGATTCGGTCGATGAGGAAGCTCGGTCAATGCTCATTCGTGTCTTAGACGAACAATCCAAACCGCTAGAGGGAGTCGATGTTTACGTTACTGGCATCGATTACGAACGACGCGGAGGAAGTGGAAACTTGCCACGTATCCACTATCCCACGGACGCGAAAGGAACAACCTTTATAAAATTCCGCGAAGGCAAGTTGAGTATTCAGCTCTGGCCTCGCCTTCCAGGTTATGTCCCACAGTATGTTAAGTTCGACGAGAACAAACTTTCGCTGCCATCCGAATACACGTTTTACTTTGAGAAGGGAGAGCGTTTGGCCGGGAGGGTTATTGATGCCACTGGAAAGCCAATTGAGAATGCCTCGATTCAAATAAGAACGAACAGCGAAGTCGCATTGAATGAGCATGCTCAGCAAAGTGTGCCTCCAGCCCGATGCAGCGGATGGCTCGCGGAAGATGAATCGGCGGCGAAAACAAACGCCGACGGTCAATGGGAGATTCTCAACGCGCCTTCACTCGCGCGAAATCCAAGACTTCAATTTGGACTTCTCGTCGATCATCCTGACTTTGCAAGTGACAGACAGTGGGGGAGTTACCAAGCCGAGCAGGGAATCACGACTGAGCAACTGAGAAATGGAACTGCTACCTTGGTCATGGATCGCGGAGTCGCTCTACGCGGAACCATAACCGACCGCGATGGCGCACCAGTGACCAAGGGCTTGGTCATTTGGGTGCCGAATCCTTATTTCGCAACAGGGGTCAACGAAGCGCCCATTCAGTCGGATGGCACCTTTCAACTTCCCAATTTGGCTCCTGGCAAGTACCCGATCACAGTCTTGGCTCCCGGATTCGCCCCTGAACAACGTGAGGTTGACTTAAGCCACGGAACACAATCGTGTGATTTTCAGCTGGCGCCTGGAAATCCCATACGCATCGAGATCGTCGACTCAGCCGGAAACCCGATCCCCAACGCAACCGTTTGGTTCGAGCAAGATGGCTGGCGAGGTACTTCTGCGATTTACAACCACGATCATCCAAATGTACCGGACTCGGGTATTCCTCGGCGAGCTGACGAAAACGGCGTTTACTCGTGGGACTGGGCACCGTCGGACGGAGTTAGTTACAGTATCGGTAAAGCGGGTTACGACTCAAAGTCCATCACGCTTGTGCCCAAAGCTCAAGCACATCGCGTCGTACTCACTGCCCCCATGACGATCTCAGGCACTGTCGTGGACGCCGAGACTGGCAATCCAATTGACGAATTCAAAGTCATGCGTGTCAAAGCCTTTCGCCCTGATTTCTACTCGACGAACTTCCAAGAATACAGCGTTGCTACCGGCAAGAAAGGCAAATATGACTTTCAAATAAACTCGTATGGGGAGCCAACAGATCGGTTCCGGGTAAGGATCGAGGCTGATGGATACCGTACCGCCTTGGGGCGTCTGTCGTTGGCCGCAGGCGATCCTCCGTTGGTGGAGGACTTTCGATTGGAACCCGTCGCTCCCCTAATCGGTCGAGTCGTTTCCCCGGATCGAAGCCCCGCTACCAAGTTCCATCTGGCAATAGGGACGGCAACCTTCGCTTCAGACTTTGATTTTGAAAGGCCTGACACGTCTTTCGGCAAGGCATTTAAAGTCGAGGGAACAAGTAGCTTCAAAGTCGCAGCATCCTTCGAGCCGCAACGGATTCGTATCTTTAACGACGAGGGATTCGCTGAACTGGTCTTGAGTCCGGAGCACACGGAGATTGGCGAAGTGCTCCTACAGCCTTATGCGAACGTAAAAGGACGTTTGATGCAGGGCGACGTTCCTATTGGCAATGAAGGTATTTACTTCCGGCCCGTGGTTCAGCGCGGGCTTACAGAGGCTAGATTCCAAGACAGCTTCTTCACCAAGACAGATCCCGAAGGCAATTTTGATTTTGGACGTCTGCCACCCATGTTGGGATATGTCAGTGCCTACCTTGGTCCGTGGCAAGAATCAAGCTTAACATCCAGTCAGTCTGCACCGCTCGACTTGCAGCCCGGCGATCATGAACAAATTGTGTTGGGCGGCAAAGGCGCCACCATTTCCGGCCGTGTTGTCGCACAGGGCAGAAGCGATGATAAGTTCTCAAAGCAGTGGTCGCTCAACTGGCTCATCAGTCGCCAAGCTGGTGTAAGCCTGCCACCTGACGCAACGCCACTAAGCATTCCAGCTACTCCAGGACCCGTTGAGGGCGCGTGGCTAAAGCACACAGATTTTTCTTCATGGCTAGCCACGAAGGAGAATCATTACGTGAAGTTGCGAGAGGATGGTTTTTTCAGAATTCACGGGGTTGAACCTGGTGATTACGATTTTGTGATTCAGCTTTACGATCAACCGGCTGGTTGCCTCGCCGAAGCGGTGGGAACTCGTATCGTTCCCATCACTGTCACCCTGGAGCAGGCTCGAGCAGGCGAACTCGACCTAACACCAATCGAGGTTGAGTGCCTATCGGGACCGCGACCTGGCTCTGATATGCGTGCTTACCAGTTCATCGATGCCACTGGTCAAGTCGTTTCTGTGAACGAACTCGGTGGTTATCATGTGCTGCTTCACGTTTGGGCCAGCTGGTGTGGTCCGTGCCTGGCTTCCATGCCACAACTCAAGGTAGACATCGCTCAGTGGGAGGCAGCCAAATTCATTGCAGTTGGGATCAATATTGACGCGGACAAGGAACAAGGGGAAGCCATTGCGAAAAATCTTGAGCTTAATTGGGCGCAGAACTTCGTAGGTGACAATTCTGATCTTGCGCGCCAGTTAGCGATCAGTTCCGTGCCGGCCTATTACCTCATCGGTCCCGACGGCAAGTTAGTAGCTTCTTCGGGCGACTGGAAGGAAATTAGACAAGCATTGGAGGACGTACCTAAGCCTTGATAGTGCAAACAAAATGCCATGACAACGCTATTGCACACATTACGTTTTGTCGATGATGCTGTGATCATCTTTGGTCAATTCGCGCCACGCCCCCCGCTGGTCTTCCCAGCGGAGCATGGCCGCAATCGGACGCAGCCGCTTTTCGTGGATTTCGGGCTTGCCCTACGTGGCCGGCCGGTTGAGTAGGGCTTCCTGGATGTCGGGTGCGAGTTGGTTGAACGCCATGATCTGGCTCATGCGTGGCTGGGTAACGTGTCCACGGCGGGCGAGTTCGATCGTATCTGACGCTTCGCATCGCAAATGGCCGTCGGCAGGTGCTAAACGCAGGGTTTTCAAACGAAATGGGGAGCAAGTTTAACAATAAGTGCTCGTAGCGAGACCTCGAAACAACTAAACTGGGGCGTAGCCGTGATCGGTTCTTTGTTTTTCCTCGCCCCGCCCCAAAACGCATAAGAGCTCTCGATGTCCTCGGGATCACCTGACAATCCGTACTCCGTTGCAGCACCGCTAACACAGGTCTCGCTAAGCAGCAACAGCAAGCGTTTGCTCGTGGTTGCCCTATTTGAAACGTGTATTGCGATCGTGCTTTTACTGCTCGCTGCTGGCATGTTGTTTCTAACGGCGGCATTCGTGATATGGGCGATTCAACAAAAAGACATGCAACTGTTCGGCATGTTCATGGCTGCATCGGTTCGTGCCGCTGTAGCGATAATGCTCGCTGTGCCCGGTTTGCTTTTACTGAGTGCGGCGCGGTGGACCAGAACCGCAGCCGCAGACTCTCAGGACTCGACGATCAAGCGGATGTATAACGCTCATTGGCTCCTGATGTTTAGTTTAGTCGCGATAGGACTATTGTCCTTTGGCGCGATCGTCGCCTTCTTCATAGCGTTCAGTTTCTCGAACATGTAGCTGCCCAGACGAACGGCCAACACGTACGGCCAACAAGTCATGTCTTCCCTGGCCCTGTTCTCTGACCACGCTTTCGCTTGCCTTCATTCCTCAATTAAGTCCATCGACTCAATCGCATCCAACCGGATATCCAGAAACTCTTCATCGAGCCTAACATCAACAATAGCGGTGTTTTTAAACATGCGAGCCATCCCAGGAATCTTGGCCATCGGCACATCCCTCATCACCCGTTTCTCTACCGCTGCATTTTGCAGCACGAGACTATCATCATTTACGGCCGAGACGATTCCCTTGTAGGTCATCCCTCTCCTGCCAGGCTCCTTCAGAACCACCGAGTACTTGCGACCGATCATGTCCGGCGATATGTCACAAGTCTTCGTGACCTCGATCGTTTGAATGGACTCGATCTCCTCCAGCGGCAGGCTCAAATCTTCACAGAATGTTTGGGATGACCTGCCAATGCTGTAGTTGCCTGTAATCCAGGACAGTATATCCGCCTTCGGAGGATCAAACGTTTGTTCCAAACTTGCTTCCGCGTACTTCAGTTCGACACATTCATCATTTATTGCGGTGATAGTCCCCTCGAAGATGGTTGACCTGTTGGGGGTGCTTTTCATGGTCACCAAACAACTGCGACCGATCACTTCGGGCGAGACTTCATATTTAGTAAGCTCCGACGGAACTGGTGGCGGCGTGGTCTGTCGTGTGAGCGATTGGCAGCCGGCCAACGCAATGATTACGACTGCCATCAAACAACGTGCCGTAGACATGATAGAGACCTTAAACAAGCTGAGTGTGGGGCCACCCCTCCCATATAGCAGGGCGAGTTTACCTCTGTAAAGGTAGAAAACATTGGGTAATATCAGCCCTGACGGTAAGACCGCTTCTAATTCAATCGAACATTTGAAACATTTCACGAAATAGACTCGTCGTCGTTCCTCGTTATGATCGCTTTATCAAGCCCAAGTTCCGAACATCCGGAGGCGAAAGTCGCCCCGACGTTCGGCGTTGAATAAATGACCGTCTTGATCCGAAGACTCTGCCAAAACGTCCATTCCGAGGCCAACCTCGTCGCAAATCTTCCTCCACGCCCCCCGCTGGTCCTCCCAGCGGAGCATAGCTGCGATCGGACGCAGACGCTTTTCGTGGATCTCGGGCTTGCCTTTGGTGGCCGGCAGATTGAGCAGGGCTTCTTGGATGTCGGGCGCGAGTTGGTTGAGCGCCATGATCTGGCTCATGCGTGGCTGCGTCACGTGTCCACGGCGGGCGAGTTCGATCGTATCTGACGCTTCGCCAGTGCGGAGCATTTCGTCGAAGCGAATGGCCAAAGCCATCAACTTGGAGATACGAGGTAGCTTGCTCGATGGCCTTGGTCGCGGTGGTTCCGCGTTGGGATCGCGAGGACGAATCGCGATGCGGCCTCGCGAGGCGATACTGACGTTCAGTTTGCGTTTTACGGTGACCATTAAACCTCCTGTGATTGTTGTTCCAGCGTCTCGATGCCGCTGGCGTGGAATGTAATCGCGATTGTGCAATCGCTCTGATCGAACTCTACCTTCGATACTAACAGGGCCAACAGTTGTGATTTCTCTCGTGTAGTCAATGCGTCCCAGATACGATCAAAATCGATAAAGGCCTCTTCGATCTCCTGCGTGGCTAACTCTTGCTTCTCAAGATCCAGCAGTTGTCGATTCACTCTGGCAAGCTGGTGTTCTGCTTCCTCGATTCGTTCTTGGACGTCGGCAATACGATAGACGACCGAATTGTTGGGACGCTGTTCCAAGGCCAATTGCTGAACCTCACCGTGATCACGAGTGAGTTGCCGCGTGAGCTGTATCTGTTGAGACTCAAGCTCCTTTCTGCCTTGTTGAATGCCTTCCATCGCTTGGCGAATGATCTCGTCGCGAAGCCGCGTGTCTCGTGAGACAGCTCGTACTTGATCAACCACGGCCGCTTCAATCTCGCCAGCCGGAAGAGACGGATGTTTGCAGGATTGCCGACCGCGTTTGATCGCACGGACGCAGGTGTAATAACGGTAGACGATCGAGTTGCGCTTCGTCATGTTGTGGACCATCGCCACGTTACAGTCGGGGCAACGAATCAATCCCTTTAGTAGGCCACCGTGTTTACTTGGTAAGCGATTCCCACGGTTAAAGCTGTTGTCGCGGAGCTGCGCCTGCACGCGTTGGAAGGTTTCGTCGTCAATGATGGCCTGATGTTGGCCGGGATAGAGGTCCGTCTTGTGCTTTATCTTTCCGCAGTAGATCGGATTGGTCAGCAAAGCATGGACACTGCCTTTGTCGAATTGGCGACCGCCCTTGGGAAGGCCCTTCTTCGAATGCCAGAGCTTGTTTTTCCAGCCACGCTTGTCGAGTTCTTCGACGACCGGCATCAAGTTCTTGAATTCGAGGTAGAGCGAGAAGATCCGGCGAACTTGGATGGCCTCTTCAGAGTTGATCACAAGTTTGGGCGTTCGTTCGCTTCGATCAACATCGTAACCAAGCACTGGGTAGCCACCGGTCCATTGGCCGCGCCGGCACTGAGCAGCCAGTTTGTCACGGATGCGTTCGCCAATGATCTCGCGTTCGAATTGAGCAAACGAAAGCAGGATGTTCAGCGTCAGCCTACCCATCGAATGCGTGGTATTGAAATGCTGTGTCACCGAAACAAACGAGACGTTGAACTTATCGAACGTCCCCATCACCCTGGCAAAGTCAAGCAGCGATCGGCTGAGTCGATCGACCTTGTAGACAACAACGCAGTCGATCTTGCCAGCTTGAATGTCCTCCATAAGCCGTTTAAGTGCTGGCCGCTCGATGTTTCCACCGGAGAAGCCTCCGTCGTCGTAGCGATCGTAAACGATCTCCCAGCCTTCACACTTCTGGCTACGAATGTATGCTTCGGCTGCTTCACGCTGGGCATCGAGCGAATTGAACTGTTGATCGAGTCCTTCTTCTGTGGACTTTCGAGTGTAGATTGCGCAACGAATGGTCTTCGGGCGGGGTGGGGTTTTGTTACTCATGCTCGTCTCCCAAGTCGAAAGAATAGAAATCCATTGCAGTGCGAGCCGCTAACTTCTTTGGCGATCGCCGTCAGCGACTTATAGCGCCGGCCCTCGTACTCAAAGCCTTCTTGCAAGACGATCACGCGGATCATCGTGCCCTTGTATTGCCGCTCGACGATGTTGCCTGGCGGCGGCAGTCGCGGGTCCCAATCCACAAACGAATCGGGCTCAGGAAGAACCAACTTGACGCCTTCGGTGCTGTGCTTCCTGGGAGCTGTTACTCGCGTCTCTGCGCCTATTGCCAACTCCTCGGCCTTCTTCAATGCGGCTCTGGATAGCCCGCCTTCTTCGTTTGCTTGAAGCCGCCAAGCAATGCGACGGATCAAGTACTGCTTGTTGCGACTCCGACATTCTTCGTCGAAGACCTGCTCATAGCGCTGGACTAATTGGCTAACCGTTTTGTCCTGCAACTCGGCGATTTCGAGTAATACGTTTGGGCTCACTGATCACCTCCGTGCTGACTTGGTGCAACTGAATCCACTTGGCCCTTGCTTTGGCCTTCCGCTTGAATGTGCTCGGTTTGAGAGGGCTGCTCAGCGGAATATGATTGGCTGTCGGGCATGTGGGACTCGATCGCTTTGGCTGCCAACGGGCTCCTTTTGACCCGAATAACACCTCTGGCCAATAGTGCTGCGATGTCTCTGTGTCTTGCTTCGTTACTCACGATTTACCTCCGTTCCGGACGTCTTGTGCGTCACCAAAACCCAGCGTTTTGGTGACGTCGGACACAGAGAGGCCTTTGTTCGAAACGAAATCAAGCGGCTCGGGTAAAGAGTCTCTGAGATTGCCCAAAACAGGTTCGTCCTGCGCCGAGATCTCGCTTGATTCGTCATCGAATTCGCGGTCTGCAGCGACACATCGTTGGATACCACGAAGCAGGATCTCCGCGATTGATCGAAAGCGAACCGACGCCGCATCGGCCGGCCGTTCGCCATCATTAGGAAGATTATCTAAAGAAAAAGCGTCGATGGTTCCGTCTCCATAGCTAGACCTTCGAGGGAACCGAAGTGGCATCCCTCCCAGATCTATCTATGCAAAACGGCCGAACCGCGGCTCAATAACCGACGAGAAATTTCGCACTTGTAACCCACTTAGCGAGGCGAACATCTAAAGAAATGGCTCAAAACCCACTTTTTTCGAAAAAAGGAAATAATCGCCATCAAAGCAGCCCGATCGCAATCAACCACAGTCTTGCAGCCCAGACCATTGGGTCGACCCTGAAGGCAAGAAACAAGCAACTGATCAAGCCTAACCGAGCGATCGCCCGGGGATATCGGCGTTCCTTGCCGGTCATCTTGATCGCAGCTATGTTCGTGATGGCGTAGTAAATGAGAACCGTGAACGCGATGAACGACCAGTACTCACAATTCAATGATCGATCACACGAGCCTTTCGAATTTGGACGTCACAGTCGCCCTGTAGCTGGTTTAGAATCGCTGAGACTGTGTCAAAATTCGTCTGCACCAAATTTGCACTTTCCGTCGGTGCCACAGAAATCTCTTCGTCGAGTCCCATCTCGGGTCCGGGTTTGAAGTACTTAGCAACGTCGTTTCAGTTAATGAGGGTCTAGCATCTGCGTAGTCCACTAGTCCTGAACGGCCTGAGTATTGTTTAGCAACCGGCGAGCTTTGATCAGGAATTGATCGTTGGCCTCAATCTTCCAAACTGGTTCACGCCCGAGTCCAATACTCAGCTCGCCATCGGGAGTCAATTGCAGCACTCCTTTCAAACCGTCCGGGTAGGTATCGTTGCCATCCAGGCTGAATTTTCGCGGCGTACTGGGGCCGTTCAACGACAAGGTAAACTTCTCGCTCTTTGGCGAATTCGCTTTCGAGTCGGAGTTGTTCCAATGGAAAGAGGTACCTTCGAAAGTGACGCGAAGTGGTTTTTCTTGGAGGAAGTCTGGATTCTCATTCGTTTCTGTGCCTTTGCGGTTGAAATGGGGTTGTGCCCAACTTCCTTGTAGTGCCTGCAGTAACTCCTCATCCGAGCAACGATTGAAAAAGTCTGTTGTTGAACGGCCCGAGTTGAAAGTCGGACCGACTCGCTGGTGCGACTTGGCAACTTGGTCGGCAGCCGTGGGAGGATCGAGTCGAATGGATACGAGCGGTTGCCCGCCCATTTTGCGAACGTCGTCGACCACGTCGTTCGGTCGACCGATGCCGCTGTATGACTTTGTTTGCAGCGGATCGCCTGCTTTTTCATCAGGAAGATAAACCACTGTATCCTGCAAGTTTCCACTGAGAACGCTGGTAAATTCTCCGTGCGAAACACTCAGTTCAATTGGCTGAGTCCCTAGACGCTGCCAGTACGCTTCTGACAGATACTCACTGCACTCCAGGCGAACGACGGCACGTATTGAATTGAAGTTGCTGTCCAAAATGTGGTAACAAGACTCTGCACCTGGCGTCTCCAGTGAGAACACCAGCACGATACCATCGCTCGTAAAGGGCTGTGGCTCGCCATCTGGAACCTCGCCTTCTGATTTGGCGGGATGATTTATTGCCAGTTTTTTGTCGCCAAGCAATCGAACAGATAGCCTCTTGCGATCATCGATGCCTGCTCTGTGGGTGGCTGGAGAAGGTGACTGAGTCTTAGGCTCACTCCTAGACTCTGGATGATCGTCGCGCCGCCGCGTAGGTTCAAGATTCTCAACTTCGTCAACCCTCGATTCAATTGCTTGGGAACTGCTATCGCTCACTGGCTCCATCAGAACTGAAATGATGGGCTGTCCACGTTCCTTGGCGAGCTCTAATACATCGGTTTCAACTCGCGTCGACTTCAGCGTATCCAAACTGTCGGCGTACTGGCCGTTATTTTCCGGAAGGTAGATCACCATGCGAACCGTCCCACCATCGGCAACAATATTGTAGGCCACATTGCTCACAGGTATCTCAATCCTCTTCCCGCGGAGCATTTCCCAAAAACGATCATTCGCATCCTGACACTCCATCCACCAGCGAGTCTTGATTCTTCGACCATCCGAGTTGATCATTGAAATGTTTGGTTTCTCATTCGGTCCTAAATTGAACGCATATGGGAATGAACCAAGCTTCTCGCGGCGAATCGGCGGCTCACTGAATAACCATGAAATGCCTTCGTCAACGTCCCATTCAATAAGAAGCGAAGGTTCGAATTCATCTTCTTTCTTCACCATCAATTTCGATTGGTTTGTCTTCTGGGCGAGCCGAGGTTCGCGACTTAAATCATTTGCAACCGGAGCCGCAACTGGAAAATTGACACCATCAGGCTCGTTCGTCCATTCGTTGATGACTCCAGGTATCGACGGATTCGTAAGATAGAGATCGGCCGGCGGAATTTGTTGGGCCACATTTGATTGCACTTTTTCGCCGACTCGTTGCCATTCGGAGCCCCAACCAGATGCACCGCCAGAGTGGTACAACGTCTCAAATCGCAGCGAGTTCGGTTTTGGGAACGAGTACTCAATTTTGGTTTCGGTTCCCCCTTTCGAGTTATCACTAATCTCGATCAAGTGCAGCACATCACCAGGGAGAAGTCGGTAGAAGTAGTTTTCGTCAGGAGAGACTTTATCAGTTGCTATCGTTACATAGCTATCTTCAATTGTCATGACACTATTATCTGGTACGACTTCTGTTGCCGGATCACCATTTGCGTTGAGCCATCGGAGTAGTCGCCATGTACCGATCAACGGTTGTGATTGGTTAGGGGAGGTAATCGAACGATCGTATCTCGGCGCGGCGGGAAGCGCTTGAGCACTGCTTGGCGAAATCCCTCGCTCGTCGACATCTTTTTTCTGCTGAGATTCCGAGATGTGTGCAAGCCACTGGCCTCCTCGCTTGAGCACAACCTCACCGTCGGTAATGATAAATTCCGGATCAACATCGTCGATCTGCAGGACGTAATTGCCGGCCTTTAGTCGCATTGATGTTCCTTGCTTCGAGACCGTCAAATGCTCCACAACCTCATCACCTTGGCGAATAACGATTGGAACTTCGGACTCACTGTTGGTTTCGATGCGAAGAGTGCCTTTGCCCGTTTCTAAGTAGATGATCGTTCCGTTAATGGCGAAGAATGCGAAAGCGGCGGCGGCTACGAGCCAGCGAATGGGAGGTTGGCTGATTCGCATAACTGCGAGGCGAAGGCGACTGGGGTTTAGAGACTGACTGAGCTGAGAACGCGCCGACGCCTGCGGCTTTCCGCTAAACGATGGGGTGGTAGCAGGCAGCGATGTGGTGATTGGTTCTTGGAGATGCGCAAGACATCCGGATAGCAACTCGGCGACTTCTTCGGCAGTTGCAAACCTCCCATCGCGGGATTTCGCGAGCAGTTTTATCACGATCGCTTCAAGCCACTCAGGCACTTCGGCATTGATACTACGGAGCGAACGCGGATCATCGTTGCCGATGCGATTGAGCACGCCCATCGTGGTTTCGGCGCGGAAGGGACTGCGGCCGGTAAGCATGAAGTACATTACGCTGCCGAGCGAGAACAAGTCGCTACGATGATCGATCGGGTCACCGTGTGCTTGCTCGGGCGACATGTACTGCGGCGTACCGGCGATTACTCCCGAGCGAGTCATACTGGCATCGTCGATGGCTCGTGCCAAACCAAAGTCGGTCAGTTGCACTCGTTCGACGCCGTTTTCCAACAGGATGTTTGCGGGCTTAATGTCGCGATGAACCAGACCTTGTGCATGAGCAGCCGCGAGTCCTTCGGCGACTTGAGCGGCAATGCGTACGGTTTCGACTACCGAAAGCGGCCCGTCAGCTTCGGTTCGCTGTTGTAAACTTCGGCCATCCACGACTGGCATGACCAGATAAGGCAGACCGTTGTGCTCGTCGACTGTTTGAATTGGGACAACGTGCGGGTGAACAACGGCGGCAGCACTGCGAGCTTCACGGGAGAAGCGTTTTCGCGCCGCTGCGGAACTGGCAAGTTCAGGAGCCAACACCTTTACCGCACAATTCCTTTGCAACGCCGTGTCGTAGGCTCGCATCACGATGCCCATTCCACCACGCCCCAAAAACTCCATGACTTCGTAGCGCGCGAAACGCCCGAGTGAATCAGGGTAATCGCTCGATCGCAAGAAGGTCGCGGAAGTCGCTAATGATTCTCGCTCTTCTCGCTGTTCATCGTAGCGTCCGACAAGTTCAGCGACTTTCGGATCGTCTTTTCGCATCAGTTCGTTCACCTCATCCCAGCTCAGTCCGCCGCTGGAAAGCGTATCAAGTCGCGCTTGGCATTCTTCGCAGGTTTCAAGATGTTCGAGAAGCTCATCGGAGCCTACACTGCCTTCATCCTGCAGTAGCTCAGTCAACCTACTGTCGTCGTAGTGGAATCTTGCGATCATGGGTAAAGCCTATTCAGATTCATCGAATGAGTGATTGTCGTTTTCGATTGCTTGACGAATTGCAGCCAACACGCGGCATCTTGCCACGCGAACCGCGCCAGGAGACTTGCCCAATGCCTTGGCCACGTCCGTTGCCGACTGATTTTCGACGGAGGTCAACCAAAAGCACTGCCAGGCAGAATGGCTGAACTGGTCACGAACTTCGTCTGCCGCTTGTTGAAATCGGATGCGTCGATACTCCAGCCGAAACAAGGTTGCCGTTTCGTTGTCACGAGCCGGTATTTCGCTAAGCCACTTTTGAACATCGCTATCGCCGCTACCGATCGGACCTCGCTTGCCCGAAAAAGGCCCTCGCGTCAATTGATTGACAACTAGGTTTCGCGTGATCTGGTACAGCCAACGTCTAAATGCTCCTGAGCCATTGGACGAAAACGACTCAATCGCATTTCCAACGGCGGAGAGTACGTCTTGCGCCAGATCATCTGCGTCGGCATGCTGCAGTCCTTTCGCCATTGCGACCCGAATCACCAGCGGTCGATAAATAGCCGCGAACTCACGCCAAGCTTCTTCCGAAGCCGGATCGCTCAAGCTAGCAATCAACGACGCTCGTGTTTCTGGTCCCTGCAAAAATCGATCCTCCTACCTACAGAACACAAGTCGCTAGAAAACGTTACACAATTCCCTAAATACTGTTTTCCGCCAGCGACGAGGATGCTGGTTGAAGAAGCATCGACGAGATGGACGCTGATTTTCGAATCGTAAACCGAGTCCAGTTGCCAATCCGGCGCGCTGAACAGCTTTGCCCGGACAATAAACACCGCACGGGTCGCCGAGTTTGCTTTAAGCGGAAGGTTTGATTGTCGCAGAATTCCGTCAGATCGCACGACCGCCCGCCGAGCATTCCGTCTCGACCGGCGATGAATTTTCTCGTTCAGACGTCGCGCATCCCATCACCCAGCCGCAAAGTTCGCAACCTTGGGCCTCCTGGTGAGGCAGATCAATGATCAGAAAAGAAAGTCCTGTCAGGCAGACATTTCATAACCCAAAGTCGTTAACCCGGCGCTTTTCATAACCCAGAGACTCTGAGAGTATTTGTCTCTAAGTTGCCCCCAGAGAGGGACTGTTTTGGCAAGAGTTGCGGCCGGGAATCGAGTCTCTGGAGAGTGGTTGGGACCCGGAAGATTGCAGGAAAATACGAAAAAAGCCGACGTTTTGCTTGTTTGCTAAACGTCGGCTTCTTCGAATAACCTACTGCGGTCAGTTTCCTAACCAAACAGAGAAGTTGCGGGAGCCGGATTTGAACCGACGACCTCGAGGTTATGAGCCTCGCGAGCTACCGGGCTGCTCCATCCCGCACTCAAATAGTAACCAATTTCTGCAGGATGTCGAGGGGCCCCGGCCAAATCGCCATTTTTTTTCCAGCCAGACCGTTTTTCCAGCCAGACCGTTTTTCCAGCCAGACCGTTTTTCCAGCCAGACCGTTTTTCCAGCCAGACCGTTTTTC
>JBGSJT010000060.1:0-6285 GCA_041741715.1 Pirellulaceae bacterium
TCCTTTCGCAAGTCGAGTCGCTTGGCCAGTTCCAGGAGCGTTCCGATGCCACCCGCAGCGATGGCTTGTTGTTTGTCAGCGAGTTCGTACTTGATCGCGTCCGGCTTGATCATCGGCGACGCACCCGTGCTGTGGGCGGGATCAATACGGCGTAGCATTTTTCGCTTGCGTTGGCGTGCTTTGCGGCGTAGCTTGGCGTTCACTCGAAACCCTCGTTTGCGTGTGTGGATTGAAGTCTTGGTAACCTCCAATACACACGAAAAACACCGAGGGTTTTCGAGTTTTCTCGATCATGCCGAATTTAATGGTCGCTTGTTCAAGAACTAGACGAGGCGACTTATCTCGTCTCCTGCGACCCAGGCACCATCGCGACGACGAGTGACATCATCGCGGATTTGGTTGCACTGGACACCGAGTTCCCATGCGTGCAATTGAATCTCTCGGACCAGACGATCCGTGTGACCACCGAACCGATCGAGCTGGAGGATACTTACCTTGGCAAGTTCGAGATCGTTCTCGAACTTAGGTAGCGGCACTAACGAAGCCGGATGATCGTGACGAAGAATCGGTTTTCTGAGTTCGCCATTGCACGATGGGCACGAGCATTTCTCGGCAGAGTCTTCATGGACAGAAAATCTCGGCGAATCGATCCTGAGTTCAACAAAATGACCAGAACGAATGTGCTTCTTGATGACATCGGGCGGGACACGGAAATGCGTGGGGTTAGCATGATGCATTTTCACTCCGTTCACCAACTCGTATCCATTGCGAAAAATCGGCGTAGCTTCAAACTTTTCCACAAAAAGCACAATCACCAAAAACGAGGAATGAACTTGCCAGTTGTTTCAATGTACCGTCGATAGTCATCACCGAACCGCTGGATCAGCATCTCTTCTTCTTTCGGCGTTCTGATCGCAAGCAACGTCAACACCAAAAGGCTAGTGATGCCGATAAGCCAATTCGCCGTTAGTACGGTTACGCATGCCATCATCAGTGCCGCACTCAAGTAAAAAGGATGACGTACCCAGCGGTAAGGACCATGAGTAACCAACACCGCATTCTGTCGAGTTACCACCGTGTCAGTAAGATTCTTTCCCAGGCTGGAAAGCGTCCAGTAAAATAACGCCGTTGATGCGATTGCGGCAATTGCGGCGAGCCATCGCAGCAACGAAGGAGCCGGGATCGTTGCCCAGGCGACCGAAGTCGGGTACAGCAAGTAGGCGAATGTGCTGAGCCACAGAAGCAACCCTGCTATCCTCAACGTCGCAGCGAAGAGATAGCCTTCTTCTTTGTGCGAGATTCGTTCACCGGACGAAGCTGCTTTAAGTCGATAGGGAATGCCGATTGCCATCGTGATCAGGATCACAACGACGAGTGCGATTTGGAAACTTGTTTCACCGTGCATCCCGTACCCTGCTATTCGTCACTGCTAACTTTGCCGCCGTATAGTGCAAACACTGATTTGACATGGACCGCCAAAACACTTATCAGTTCTGGATCGGTTCCGAAAATATCTTTGTTCGCATCGATGTCGTTATTTCGAGCAGCCAATACTAAAGCTGCGACGACATGCTCGATATCGACGGGAAGGTTTGTTGGTTCTTCGAGAGCGATGGCGAGATCGAACAAAACATCCTTGATCGATGGGTCTATTGTCGCTTGACCGGATGGGCCAACTGTAATTCCAGGTACAATCTGTCGTTCTGAGTTCACGAATTCCAACCGCAAGTTGTAGGGTGAGCGTGTTCTGTCATCTGCAACCAAGACTAACTCTTTGCTTTAGCCGGGCTGGCTTTGCCAATGTCCAATGACCGCCAACAATACCAACTTGCAATCGATGCGTAAGGACGCCACTTTGATGCGATGGCATTGCTTGTTTCCACATTAGGCAGGTCGTCGAGTCCGTACCGATTGCGAATCGCTGAACGAACTCCCAAGTCATCATGTGGAAACACGTCTGGGCGACCGAGGGCAAAGATCAGAAACATCTGCGCTGTCCATTTCCCGATCCCCTTCACGATGGTCAGTTGCTCGATGATCTTTTCGTCGCAATAACGACCGATTTGCTGAAGGTTGATCTCCATCTCGTTGACCTTGACCGCTAGATCAAGCAAATATTTCGCCTTCTGTGGCGAGACGCCAGCAACACGAAGTTCCTCTGGCGAATACCGAGACAGATTTGCCGGTGTCAAACCTTCGGGACCGACAAGATCATCGAGTCTCCTTTTGATCGACCGAGCGGCACCCGTGGAAATCTGCTGGGAAATGATCGAACCAACCAGCATCCTAAAACGATCCCGTTGAGGACGTAAAGTACACGGACCAACTTCAACAATCATCGCCTTCATGACCGGGTCGGCACGGCGTAGGTGCTTGATCGCTCGTTCGTTAGGGGTGCCCCGAGGTAATTTGTCCATGATTCCGTTGTAAAGAGATTCGCCTTCGACGAACAATTCTATCCTCCCCGACCTAGTGTCGATAGAATCGTACTTACGTGAGCATGGCAATCAACAGGAGCGGACTAGAAGGATCGAACAACCATTCCCATGCAGGCCCAACTCGGCAAGATGATCACCGAGTTTTGGACATCGTAGGTGATCTACCCCACGGCTAAGTTCGGCATAGCTGATTTATTGAACGAGTGGAATCCATGCAACTGCACATCTCAAATCTTGTTGTCACATTCACCATTCTGAGCATGGGCTGTGCTTGTGCGGCTGGCAACTCGTCGTTCAAGATCACAACGAAACGTGACAGTGACAGCGTTGAAATCCGAACGGAGAATGGCAAGACCGTCATTTCCGTTCGCAGCCCATTTGGAATCAGTCAGGCAGCTATCGAACGGACCGATAAGCAGTGGTCAACCAATGTAATGCTGCGGCTGCACCTGAAGGGGCTAGAGAACTTCAAATTGACCGTTGGCAAAGTGACGCTCGAAGCTGCCGTGTCAACTCAGGATGGCAATATCCGACAGTGGAAGGATGGCAAGGAAGATTCACCACTGGATTCGAAGCATGCGTACTGGTTGGAGATTCGAATGGTCGGCAAGGATGCAAAACCAGTGACAACGATTCCGCTGAAGGACGCCTACTTCGAGATGCAGTTGCCCAAAGCCTTATTTGAAGAGAATCCGAAGTCGATTACGGTAAGCTGGATCGACTTCTATCGCT
The DNA here is from genome assembly GCA_041741715.1 of Pirellulaceae bacterium. Lineage (GTDB taxonomy): Bacteria > Planctomycetota > Planctomycetia > Pirellulales > Pirellulaceae > Aureliella. The sequence continues at coordinate 3,171 of JBGSJT010000060.1, forward strand.
GAACGGGGATTTGTCATGAAGCTCGTTATTGATGTGATTTCCGATGTCATCTGCCCGTGGTGTTACATCGGCAAGCGACGACTTGAGAAGGCGATTGCTGACCTTGATGCCCAGCACGACGTGCAGATTCACTGGCACCCGTTTCAACTGAATCCGACGATGCCGAAAGAAGGCATCAGTCGTAAGGAGTATCGCACCAGAAAATTTGGAAGCTGGGAGCGATCACTTGAACTGGATGACAAGGTCATGGCGGTCGGTGAAACGGAAGGCATCCATTTTGCGTTCGGCGAGATTCAACGAGCGCCAAACACTGTCGATGCACACCGGCTCATTTGGTTGGCCGGTCAACATGGTTGTCAGGATGCGGTAGTCGAGGCATTGTTCCGAGTCTACTTCACTGAGGGACAGGACATTGGCAAGCGTCAGACACTCATTGACGTGGCTGCTGTCGCCGGACTGGAGCCGCAAGCTGCCAAAGTCATGTTGAACAGCAATGATGGGTTGGATGTTATCTCCAACGCCAGAGAAATGTCTCAGCGGCATCAAGTCGATAGCGTTCCATTCTTCATCATCAACAATGTGATCACATTGTCTGGTGCTCAGGCCCCTCAGACTTTTCTTGAAGCGTTTAAACAGGCCAATGCATGAAACGCATAAAACTGATTTCAAAGTGTGTTCTTGCGATCTTCATGATCGGGGCTGGAACGATGCATTTTGTAAACCCAAACTTCTTCTTGAAAATCGTACCGCCGTACCTTCCGCTTCATGAAGAATTGGTTCTGGTGAGTGGCGTTTGTGAAGTCCTGCTAGGTGTTCTGCTTCTGATTCCACGATGCTCACATTTAGCGGCGTGGGGAATCATCGCATTGATGATCGCTGTGTTTCCAGCGAACGTATATCTCTACCAGCATCAAGACATTCTCCCGGCATCACCGATCATTCACCTGCTTCGACTTCCGTTGCAGGGGTTGTTCATTTTGTGGGCGTACTGGCACACACGAAAAGTGCGGGATAATTCGTGAACTTGTATTTGAAGCCGATGCACGGGCCAAGTTACTTCTTTTACGTTTGATCCGCACGGAGTCGAGAACGCAGCCTATTTTGCCAAAGTCGATTTCAAAAAGTCGAACAAAGCAGCAGTGGGTTTGTCATCCGCCTTTCCCAAGTCCACATTGATCGATCCGTGGTTCTTCCATTCCGCTGGGTACGTGGACGCTGACACACCAGCTTCCTTCAATGCCTTGGCGAAGGCATTGGATTGAGCGGTTGAGTCGGGGCGATCCGCCACATGCAGAATCAGAAACGGTGGAATGCCTTTTCCTTTAACGACATGCGTGATCGGCGACAATTTCGTTTGAATTGCTGGATCGTCACCAAACACAGGGTGATACGTGCGAACACGGATTGCTGGGATTCTCTTTAGCTGAGCGGCAATGTCATAGACAGCCGTGTCAACTGGAACGCATCCCTTCAAATCGGTAAGCGACATGCCTTCCGCTTTCAGGTAACTCTCATCAACTGCAACGAGTGCGGCAAGATGTGCTCCTGCCGAGTGTCCGGCGATGTAAATCTTGTTGGGATCGCCGCCGATCTCTGCGACATGGCCGTGAACCCAGTGAATTGCTTTCGCAACGTCACCGGCCATCTCTTGGACAGTCACGTCAGGAATGAAACGATAGTTAATGGAAACAAAAACAAACTTGTGGTCGATGAACGCAACTGGTTTGGCTTGAACCCCAGCCTTGTCACCTTGCTTCCATCCGCCTCCGTGAATCCAAACCATGATCGGCCAACCTTTGGCGTCGTCTGTTGTGTAGACATCCAATCGCCTGCTCGTGTCGGCAGGTTCCGTGTAAGCGATGTTTCTTCGAACTTCAATATCCGCCGCTTGGGACGAAATCGCTGTTGCAGCAGCAACGAACAGAATCAAGCATCGGACAACTCGCCAGTCTCGTGCGGCTTCTCGGATTTGCGGAATATCGATGGACATTGAGTCTTACCTATGCATTCATTTTGAACTCGACGATAAGCACGTCGATACTTGAATCAACTTCGGCCAACTCATCGAGCATGATTTGTTTTGCTCGCTGTTGATTGTAGCCGCCTGAGCCAGCACCGATCAAAGGGAAAGCGATTGAGTGGAATCGATCCGTACCACGGCGGGGTTGAAGCTCCGGAAGTATTGTTCAAGAGTTCTTCGATGTGGCGAACAGCGTTTCGATGCGCACGATGCAGCAGTCGATGTGCGTGTTCGCGTACTTGTTGAATCAATTCAGTGTTCTTTGACGAATGCAGCTCGCTACCGACAGCGTCAATTTCCAGCCGACGAAGCTGCTTGGCCAGCTTGAGGAACTCGGTGGCCTCCTGCCCTGATGGAATCTGTTTAGCATCCTGCCAAACATCCTCGAAATCCATCGTCGTGAAATTAAACTGTGGAGCCAGAATGTACTTGTGATCGTCTCGAAGCGCGGAGCTAGAACCAATCCGCGCCGCAGATGCGTCTGCTGCGAGACTACGCAATTCCGCGTGACGGTGAGAGAGATTGTGGCGTTCCGCGGGGTCGATTCCTGCGAGAACAAACGCAATCACGTCCACTGCGTCCTCCGCTGTCGTTGGTTCTTTGACGTCGTTCAATAGCGGAAAGAACTTCGGTTTATTTTTTTGCTCGATTTCCATCGTTGATCTCCCTGCCTGAATGCGGCCAGTGCATGATCCATTACCAACGCACTTCTTTGATTTGCCAAGTACCTTTACAGACTTGATCGCGAGAAACCAATTGCTGGACAGAAGCTTGGATGCCCAATGGGGAGCACGGCCGTTTCCACCGTTCTCGTATCATCGTTGATTTGACCGAGCGATCGCGTCTATTTCAGTTTGGTGGTTGTGACTGTAAATTCTTAGCGAAGGTCGATATTCTTCTACTTGAAGTGAATTGTTAAACGCCATTGCCGATCAACCGACGATCTGCGGCAAGGTACCGGTATCTCAATCAACCCAGTCCGACCAATCAGCTTCGATACCACCGAACTTGCCGACCCTCTGGAGGTCTTTTAATATCGCACGCGGTGACTCGTAGCGTGCATCGGGCGATGTGCGAATCATCCGCAGCACGACG
>JBGSJT010000061.1:0-5577 GCA_041741715.1 Pirellulaceae bacterium
GGGCGTTTCCCACGCGGTGGCCGCTACCGGTATGCAATTGTCAACAAGCACGATCGGCGGAGCGATCAGCGACTTTCACGCTATCTCGTGACTGATTACAGTAATTATAACCGCTGTTATGCGGACAATTAAGCAACTAGGCTAGGGGGAGCTGTTTTTTTACCGTAGCCGAAGTATCGGGGGAGTGGACGAACCCGTCGTAGCTGGAGTCGCCAGACTTCAGTTTGCAAGAACCGAAGTCTGGCGACTCCGGCTACGGTAAAGTGAACGATTGCAGTCAATCGATAGCCCTACGAGTTCTCCGCCTCAACCACCACTCGACCGGCCAACGCAGCGGGGCAGGGGCCCCGGGGTGACCGCAGGCCACAATAAAAACCTTCAGCAACCCCAACGGATAACGCCGTAGCAACCAAGCGAATCGCACAGCCTCGCGCCAGCCACCCGCTCCACGCCCGTCCCAAATCAAGTTCCCCAAATCGGAACCGCGATGGTTCAATTGATAACGATAATAGGGTTCGAGCACTGCACGCGGCACACCATGTTCTTCAAATAGTTTTAAGAGCACGGTGGCATGCAACACGACCGTTAAGGCGTGGTAGTGGGCCCAACTGAATTTCTCAGCGGGCATGGCATAGATGCAAACCAACGGATCGCGCAGTGCGCCAGCCAATTTACCCGGCATGTGCCGCGCAATTAACGTTGCGTGCGGATAGGTGGTTCGCACTGATGTGAACGATTCGCCACTGAGCGGTTGCGGAAACTCCTCCACCCACCATCGCCGTCGTAGAATTGATGCATACATCGCCGTGAAGTCCGCGCAGGGCCCCTCCAGCAACTGTTCAAATGGCACCACTCCCTGAAGTCCCTGCCGACGCAATTGCGTATCGGGAGCGTCTCGAACACCACCTTCGGCCGCATCCGCCGTGGGACGTCGTTCATAGGGATAGTAGCCAACGTTGAGTCCAATCAAGTCGATGTTGGGAGCTTGAGTCAGCATGTTGACGACTTGTTCCACCGCTCCCACAGCTAGCAGATCATCGTCGCCGAGCAGCCATATGAAATCGCCGCGCGCTAGCGTTCCAGCCACAAATGTGATGTTTCCCAGCAAGCCGATATTGTCGTTGTGTCGATGCAGTCGAAATGGAAATCGTTGCTGCCACTTCGTCAATAGATCACGCGTCTCATCCGTCGATGCGTTATCCGAAACAACCACCTCCACCTGCTCGCCGCATGAGGCCACCTGAGGCAATAGGCTAGCCAAGCAGACGTCGAGCAGACTTGCGCGGTTGAACGTAGGTATACAGATCGACAACAACGGCAGGGGAATATCGGTCATATGCCAACTGGGCGATTACCGCCGCGATCAAAATAAACCGTAAGTACAGGATTCCATTTACGGTACTGGATATACGTCGATCGCGGACTGAAGCAGAAACTTAAACTTAAACTCATTCTGAACTGAAGTTTAGGCTTAAGGTGAGGGGCAACTATTTTATTACCGTAGCCTAAGTCATGAAAACCGTGAACGGCTACAGTACAGCAAGGCACGATTCGCGAACACTAGCGACAAGCATTCCCGACTATCTTGCGTGGCAGTAGCGCAAGTCTTCAATTGTAGCTGCGTTCCATCCGTGTTCATTTGTGTCTATCTGTGGTTGAATCCCAAATGGTTCTTCTGCGGCGTGAGTGGTAACACCCTTAGTCAACTATCAACTTACTCGCAACCAACCATTCGCGCAGGCGTTGTGGCCAAGCTCCGACGGCGCTCTTATTTCCAGGACGGAATCCAAAGCCATGCCCGACCCCTGAATAGACGTGCAGTTCACATGGGACTTCAGCCGCTTTGTATTTCAGATACAACTCGGCCATCCCTTGAGAAATATCGGGGCGATCATTCTCGCCCAAGGCGATAAAGGCGGGTGGCATTCCCTTTTCAACAGTAAATCGCGCGGAGCTTCCCGGATAAATCAGCACTTGAAAATCAGGGCGTGAACTGACTCGTTCGATAGCATCTTTGGTTTGAAAATCGCCAGCATCGGAGTCCATTGCCGCCAGAGCCGCCAACTCACCACCGGCAGAAAAGCCCAGTACGCCTACGCGCTGGGGATCGATGTGCCACTCTGCGGCGCGGCTGCGCACCAGTCGAATAGCGCGCCGCATATCCTGCATCGCGTGCTCGTCAACTTGATAGGTTGATCCTTCTTCGCGGGCCAAGCGATACCGCAACACGAAAGCCGCAATGCCCTGTTCGGCCAACCACTGGGCGAGCGCTCCCCCTTCATGCCCCAAACACAATTTGCGATGCCCACCACCGGGCGCAATGATGATCGCCACTCCAGTCGACTTGTTCGCTGCTGGTAGATAGGGGGTGATGGACGGATTGTGAACGTTGGTCACATCGAATTTACCACTCGACTGATCGACCTGTTCTGCTTCCTGCATCCGCTCTTGGGAGCCCGGCGCACCGTCGTTCCACAGTCGAATCGCTTCAGGCTCCGCAGCCAAAGAAATAGTGATGGTTGCGAGCAGCAGACATAGACTTGACAGGGGGCACCAGAACTTTGCCATCGTTTTTTCTCATGGAATGGTAGGTGAGGGGAGTAGGCGACAATTTGTCGAACAACCATCATACCACTGTCTGAGCTGGGTCGGCGTTCCTATCAGCCGCCGTGCGTTAGCAACCGGTCTTAGCACGCCTGTCGGACGAAATGACAACAGGAGCAAACAGAGGTAAAGAGGTAACGGAGATCCGGCTTCCGAGCCATTCACTGTTCTCGCCACTTGCTCCCGTTCCAAATCGACGCGTTTTCGAACGGGGTATCAGCTAAATCAATAGGCAGACTGGAGGATTTGACCTTTGTAATCAAGGTCGAAATCGATATCGTTACTACCGGGGGCAACGTCGGCCTTCAATTCGCTGTTGACATTGTATTTGGCTGGGAGCGTTTCCTTGGAGACCACCGTTCCGTAGTCTCCTCCCGCCACGGCGGTCGTGATGTGCACTTTGTGTTCGCCTACTTTGGCCCCCATTTGACCGCGCGTATAGGTAAGTTCATAATTCCCTTGCTCGTCGGTGAGTCCCATCGATGCGCGGCCATCGGGACGTGGGTAAAACGTCACCATCGCATTTGGGACTGGCTCTCCATCGGCGGTCACCGTGCCGGAGACAAGCCCAACGTCACCGGAGGCGCAGCCCAAACAAAAAACCAATGGCAATAGAACTAGGTATAACTTCGAAGTTTCCACAATCATCACTCCTGAAAAAATTGGACAGCGAATAACACGAGGTTAAGCATCTGTGAGCGGAATGGGCGCTGGCCTGGACTGCTAAAAGTTTGATGTTGACATGCGTTTACTCTGGATTGGATGAGTGCCAATTTCATTCCGCACGGCAGTTGGTTTTCGCTTCCGTCCGGCTTGTCCGGGCGGGGCGCACAACTGGCAGCTACTACCACACTAGGAAACGTGCCATTTCGATCTCCGCTTTGGGCTTGTCCCGGCGGAATCAACGACTATTCGCTACGTCCGCCGTTGTGTCCTCCGCCGAGACAAACTCGACGGAAGGAATGTTGCGCAAACCAAAAAATACTTTAATACCAAACTTTTAGCAGGCCAGGCTAGCGCCCATGCCGCTCAGTTCGAAATCGTTATCCTCGTGCCCTTCAATTGGAGAGCGTCTCTTTTCTTTCGACGCGACGTATTATCAAAATCAAACCCGACGCTCACCGGACTGTAGACCCAGTGAACCTCAGGTACAACTAGCCATGGGCTCTTAGAAATGCCAACCTCAGGAGCCCACGGCTACCGCCCGAGGCTCACTAAGAATTCGCGACGAACTGAAATGCCAACGAGAGCGGGAAACTCCCACTCTCGCTGCTGAATAGTCTCTCAGGTCAAAGGCCCATTGTAACGTCAACGACCCATTGTAACATCGTCGAGCCGCAGAACGTTCAAGTCCGATTTATTCAAACTGCCCAAGAACAAAGCCGTCATTCCGTCGACCTAGTCGCTGATAAACACCATAGACGAGGATATTTGGAGCGGGATCCCACACGTGTATGTTTCCGATTCGGTCTTCCTTCCAATCAATCGACTCAGAAATGAAGTGCACCGAACCGTCACCAAACACGAATTGCGCACCACCGGTATGGAGGCTGCCAAAGCCACCGCCAGCCCCATGATCGTTGTTGTTCCATGCAACTGGAGGATCTGAAACATTGATTTGCGGACGGTGACAAGCGGTCGTCACATCGATCCCTCGCGTTCCATTTCCACGGGGATTTCGAACTCCTGCCCACACACCGGAGCGACCGTACTGTGTGTCGCGCTCGCCGAATAGCGTCGTGTTGCTGGTTCCGTCAGTGCAACCGGCAATATTGATGGATTGGTTCTCCATAAACATACCATGCGTGTCGTTCTTTGCTTGCCAATTATTCCGCGTGCCTCGATTGGAAACGTAATTGGAGATGGCAGCCTTCCAATTCTTAGGAACTCCGCCCATTTGAGCTCCAACCCCATCATCGAAACGATGGCGATTGTTAGTGGCTGCGCCTGCGTCGCTGGGACAGCGTAGCGTGGGAATATCTTGGCTGAGTAGCCCCAGCATGGCCGGGTTCGATCCGTTAGCAGCAAAAAATCCCATTAATGAAGTGCGACTTACTCCCAATTGATTGTGCAAATTGCCTTGCTCATAAAACGGCATCAGCAATACTGCCCAGCCCCAGCATTCTTGGTTGCTTACAGCGGGCGTCTGGGCCCACACATGGTTCGGTGGAAATTTCTTAAAAGCATCGTGATAATTGTGGGCTGACAAGCCCAACTGTTTTAGATTGTTGGAGCATTGCATCCGCCGCGCCGCTTCCCGCGCCGCTTGGACAGCAGGCAACAGCAGCCCCACCAAAATACCGATGATGGCAATCACCACCAACAGCTCGACGAGCGTAAAACCTGATCGCTTGTTCATAAAGAAGTTCCTTAAACTAGAAGAGGAGAAACACAGGACATTAACACGAAATGTTAATGTTATGTAACTTAACATATCGGTTCGCGAAGGCTTTGTAAAGCACTTTTCCACGGTATTCCTCCCTGGTAATGGCGGATTTTCCAACAAAAACCAACAAATCATTCGGTGTTTTGGCAAAACGAACGGATGGTCAATTGCCGCGTGCTGTTATTCGAAATCACTGAAGAACCACCCAATGGTAGTGTTTTCGCGACCAAGGATGCCAATATGCTGCCGGACTAGTTACCAGGTAGTTATCTTGGTCCCGGTTGGTTTGGGAAGAATACCGCAAGGATTGGCCGTTTTGGCATTAGCGGGCTGTTGATTTAATCGACGCGGGCGAAGTAAGCGTGAGCGGTGGGCCGCCTATGCGCCACGGCTCACTAAATCAACGGCCCGCTAGTGCCAAAAACCTTCAGTTCCGTCGGGTTTGCATCGAATTGAAGCCCTCGAACAGCTTTTCAAGTGCAGCGACACGACGATCCGAACGATCGTACTTGAAAGCACCATGCCATAATTCAGCTTTAACGATAGAACAGAAAAGGATTTCCGCAGGCGGATGGCTTAGCAAACGG
>JBGSJT010000062.1:0-31652 GCA_041741715.1 Pirellulaceae bacterium
AAAGTACAATTCCCAATAAGCAGTCTCGATGTCGTTGGTGAAGCTGATGATGCCTTGCTCGAAATCGGCCAGCGAGATATCGGTATTGATACGTGCTATCAGCACACCATTGTATTGACCGATACCTGAGTTGGGACCTGCGATACGGTTGAAATCGACCCCCGCCCCGCGTAGCAAAGGTTGCCGATATTCGGCTTCAAACCAGCCCTGATAGGCACCCGAAAAGAGGCGATTGGGCGTGTTCGTTAAATCGTAGCCGATGTTGTGGCGAGCTGCGAAACGCGCACCAGTGGCGGTTCGCTTGGCTATTTCGTAGTTGAAGGTGGTCGCCGTCTGCTGCGTGGTCGGGACTTGAAACTGCTGCAAGATCGGATTGATACGAATGTTGTTGGGGCGATCATTGACTTGCCAGAACAATTGCCCGGTGACTTGCGCATCAAAGGCCGACAACGCCGCTTCCACACCCGCTTGTGGATCGGTTTCAGTGATGGCCGGATCGTAATTGGTGCGAGTCCCCACGGAGGTCTGCACCACGCTCCCACCCAACGACCTCAGGATATCACTGTTGGCCAAGGCGATCTGAATGGCCTCGTCGAGTTGTATTTCTCGTGTCTGCAACTCCGAGGGATTTTCGATCGTCAGTGGCTGCGGGGCCGCAGCAACTTGGGGCTGCAAGCACGAACGGACGCTCGGATACTCAATCTGCGTCGAGACCGAATTGTGGTAGCTGGGGGCGGATTGCCACGAGTCGTCGAAGCGAAATTGCTTACCGGGCGCGCAGCCCGTTGAAGCGAGCAAGCAAGCGAGGAAACACTTGAGAGCCTTGTTCTTGCGCGTCACTTTCATACCCCTGCATCCCAACGTAGAGTGTTCCAGACGAATCGCCATGAACGGGACTCGTAACAGTCCCTAAGCTCAGAACCGCTGCAGGTGGTATCGGGTGGGCTACTGGCACAACTAGATCGCTAGGTAACATGCGGATAGAAAGTACTAACGCTAGCACTGGATCATCCGGCACAACCCGTAAAGATTGACAGCTTCAAGTGTTTTATCTTTTTGCCGCAAATTTTATAGTTAGAAAATGCTAGCGACCAAATTGGAGCGACCGTCGACTCGAGAGTGGCTCAGACGCAGACAAGCCCAAAACGGGCCAGAAAATAAGTGTGCCACAAAAAGCTGGTGAGCTTTATTAGCGATGCGCGGGGGCTGCGGTCAACGGTGCAAAGCGCGGAGCAATCACCCAACCGTATAGGCCAAACAGGGTGGCTGAGTAGAAGAGGTCTCCCATCAACGTGTTCAACGCAAAGGGAAGAGCGCTCACGTAGCAAGTTGTCAGACCCGACAGTGTCCCTGCATAACCCATCATTGGATCGAGCCAGCAGGCAAAATTGGTCGCCACAAAGAAAATCGCAGTTCCTGCCACGGACGCCAGCGGAATGGTTGCCAGGCTGACTCGCCCACGCAAAAGGCTCCCCACAGCGGCGATCATTCCTAAGGACAAGTAGACGGTCAGCATCGTGGTGCGGCTATAAAATCCCATACCAGGCACTTCGAACCAATGCCCCAGCAGATCGCTTCCAGCCATAGCTCCAAAGGCCAAGATCAACCCTACGCGACTCGATAAATAGCAACCCGCGAACAATGCCAAGGCGGCAACCGGTGCCACGTTTGGCCAATGGGGAAGGAATCGGAATGTGATAGCCAGTACAAAAAACGCCAAAGCTACTAGGCGAACATTACTGCGAATATCATTTTTCATGGATTGAGACCCGCTAAGGGACTTTTTATCGTAAACCGGGAAGGGGGGGAATGCCGCGACTGCAATGATCCCCCAAGTTAACTCTGACGTGCAAAAAACACAAGCCCGAGGAGAGGGGGGAGGGAGTGGTTAGGGGAAGTGATGGCGGCGCGTCGGGGCACTTTAGTCAACTGGCCGCAAGCATTTGTTTTAGCAATTGCATGGGGAGCCCGACCACATTATCGGCAGTCCCCGCTACAAGCTGCAGCCAGGGGTGCCCGTCCTGATATCCAAACGCCCCCGACTTGCCCATCCACTCTTCGCTATCAAGATAGGTTTCAATCTGCTCGTGGTTGATATCATGCATGTGCAATTCACTTTTTTCGACTTGTACTTGGGGTTCTCCACCTGGCACACGCAGCACGCACAGCCCACTGTAGACACTATGTCGCCGACCACTAAGCAGCTTCAACATCTCTTCAGCATGTCGACGGTCCTCAGGCTTACCTAGCACCCGTCCCATAATATCAGCCACGGTATCGCAAGCTACGATGATTGCTTCTCCGCTGACTCGCGGTGCAACATCCATGGCTTTTTGGTACGCCAATCGCGCAACTAGTTCCGGCGTCGACTCGCGCGAGCAAATCCCACACTCTGCCGTCTCGCTAGGGAGCACTGTTTCAAAATCGTATCCTGCCTCTCGCATCAATTGATGCCTTCGCGGCGACTGACTAGCTAAAACGATCCGCATCGTGGAAGTTAACTTGTTTCTTGGAAGGAGAGTTTTAAAGCTGGGGACTCGCTAGCTAAATGGATTATCTTCATCGGAAAAGCTGGTGGGCGGAGGCTGTCTCCCTGGGGGGGGCTGTTGCATGCGAGCGCGAAGTTGTTCCCATGTCCCCTTCAAGCTTTCATACAAGCGTGGGATCTGTCCCGCCGCCAAGAAGACTCGTGCACTGACCGCCGAGTGGGGATAGAAATTAGTGATGAAATCGAAACTGAACTCGTGCGGCCCGTGCCCAATCATCACGGCATTGGCATAGGCACCGCTCAGGATTTCATCGCGAATTTTCAAATCGTCATAGATATCCTGCACGGAGGCTTGCCGTGTCCCCGATCCACCCTGTGTCCCCGATCCACCCTGTCCAGCGGAATGTCCCTGACCTGAACTGGGTGGCTGGCCTTCACTGGCTGGACTCGATTCGAATTGTTCCGACACAGGTGGTGTATGACCCGCCCCGCCACTGGAACCTCCACCGGCGTTTCCGCCTGAAGGTCTTCCGCCACCCGCCATCTCTGCTTGTGGTGGTCGCGCCTCGGCGTTCAAGTGTTGCGACTCGTCAGGGCGCGATGAACCAGCGGGATGATCGACGGACGCCGGACCACCAGGGCGTTCACCCTCTTGGCCACTAGCTTTCGGCGTGCCTGTTTGCGGGAGCTCTCCCCATCGGTTGCGATAAAGTTCGATATTTCGCTGCAATGCATCGACCAATTGCGGCAACACATGATGAGGCATGACTACGCGAGAGATGATTTGATGTGGGCGCCCCAGGTTCTGCACAAAGTCGAGAATGAATTCTGACTGAGCGGTCATCACGATCACCCCTGTGCTGAACGCACCAGTGGCTACATGGTCGGGAACTCGTGCGCGAATTGGTTGCTCGGAGGGATCGGGGCGGTCTTCTGGATGATAGTGAGGCATCGGTTGCTAATCCGCAAAGGGGTCCACGGGGAGGGGTGGAGTGGGTTGATTTAGGCCATCGTCGTCACGAATTCGCGGCGGCACGACCACTCGCACCAGCATCACGTCACGCGTGCAGAATACTAAATTCAAACCGAAAACGGCGATGGCGCACAGGGTAATGATGGCGATACTGGCCCCGATATCGAGCGAATTATTGTCACTTACTTCTGCTACCGACCAAAAAATATTGAAAGCCTGATGCCAAGCGTAGTCGAAATCTCGATAATCGTTGGCATAGTACGCGAAGAACAATGGCAGCATGTGAGTCATAACCAGCGTGGCAATCATCAGGGCGATCGAGGCCAGCATCCGGGCTGGGACTTGTCGCGGTATCATCATCATGATCAGCCGATTCAACCCCACGTAAAACGCCAAATAGCACAGCAGCAGATAACCGACCGATATCGTCGCTGCATTATTATTCCTCTGAAATTTTCCGTCGTAGTACAAATCGAACACCGAGATGACTCCGAACAGTGCAGCAAACATAGCGACGACAAAGATATACCCCAAGCCCGCGCCAGGAAAAAACCAAGTCAAAAACGCGCGCCCCAAAAATGTTTGCGGCAGTCCCCGTTGAGCTCGCGGACTAATCACCCCACGTTCGCCAGTGACCAGCGTCCCCACGACCATCAGGAAGATGAACACGCCCACCAACAATATATTGGCAATAGTCATTTCCTCAGCGACGATGATCCCCAGCATCGACCAGAAAGAAACCAAGACCAGTAGGCTGAAGATCTTACGTCGCAGGGGTGTCGAATGATTTTCACTGGCGAAATCAATGGCTGCAGCCGCAGCGCGGAGCACCAGCGATACAGCGACCGCCAAGATTGTGACCAGCGCCAGCACCACGACCCACTCACTGCTAGCAGGATTGGTAAAGCTCTGTAGTCCCACTGACAACAGGAAGGTTAGCCAAGTGCCGACGGCGAAGAACAGTCCCGCCAATGCCGCCACCGCTGCCCCAACTTGCAACATCCGCGTCCGTGCGATGGCGCCCAACAGCAGCGCCAATGCCGTTTCGCAAATCGACAGCACCACCGTCCAACCCAAAAAAAACAGAATCGTATACAGGCCAACCCCACGCAATAAATAGGTCAACACGATACAGGGAGCTAGCGCCGACAGATACAACAGAATCTGCACACAAGCCGACGCCATCTTGCCATGCACGATCTGCAGCGCCGAGAGGGCGGAAATACTGAGCAGTTCAAAGGTGCTATCTTCCGTCTCGGCGGTGAGCGACAAAAACGCTCCAAACGGAATGATGACCATCAGCGGTGCCACCAGGATACAGAAGTAGCCGGACAGCAGGGGAATACCTGCGGGCATATAGAATATTCGCGGGACCATCAATGAGATCGCGACCAATGTCCAACTAACTGCGGCGATCAGCGTCAATCCGAAGCTGATCGTGAACTGCTTGCTCTTGAGCGACTGGCGTACTTCCTTGACCACAATCGGATTGATCCGTTCGCTGGCCCATAGCCACCATTGCTCCCAGCCGCGCAGGGGATCGTCGGTGATGCGATGCTTAAAGTTATTTTCGCCCCCCGCAGCTGACGATCCCATTAAGGAGACTTGGCTCATTGCACGGCCCCCGTCGTGATTTGCAGAAAGACATCTTCCAACGAACGACTTTCGATAGAATACTCCAGGGCTGGGAACTCAGCGGCGACGATCGCACGGAGCATTTCAGCTTGGGCCTGAGGATCGGTCGAAGCGAATTGAAATCTCACCACGCGATCAGCCGCTTGGATATGCGATACGTGCGGCTTCCCCTCCAACCACTCGCCAAGTCCAACACCCTGGCTAATCAACTCGACCAATACATCGATGTGTGGCCTGAGTCGCGATTTGATCTCCGCGACAGTTCCACTGACGATCAATTGTCCGCGTTCGATAATACCGATGGCGTCGCACATTTCACCCAACTCGGTCAAGATGTGCGACGAAACCAACAACGCCTTCCCCTCGGCGGCTAGCCCGCGGATCATGTGGCGCAATTCAATTCGGGCGCGCGGATCGAGTCCATTGGCAGGCTCGTCCAGAATTAACACGGCTGGATCGTGGATCATGGCTCGACCCAGACAGAGTCGTTGACGCATCCCCTTAGAGAGACCACGGATCGATTTCTCGGCGATCTTGTCGAGTCCCGTGTAGGCCAGCGTGCGCCGCAGAGCCTTGGTCCGGTCGCGACCAACAACCCCGTACGAGCGGGCGAAAAAGTCGAGGTACTCGATGCAGTTCATGTTCGGATAGGTGCCAAAGTTGTCGGGCATGAAACCCAGCCGCTTGCGGACCCGATCGGGATCGTTGACGCACGAAAAACCATCGACCAACGCATCGCCATAGTCGGGGAGATCCAGCGTGGCGAGGATCCGCATGCTGGTCGTCTTCCCCGCGCCATTGGGACCGATATAACCAAAGACTTGCCCCGCTTCGACCTCAAACGACACGTCGTTGACCGCGCGAGTCTGTCCGAAGAAGCGATACACACGCCGCAACTGAATCATGGGATGCGCTACCATGGCTGCGTCCCCACAATGAGATGTAGATTGTCAGCAGAACTCCCTGTCAACGGCACTTCGACCTTATCCGATTCAGTGGTCAAGATCGCGAACCCGAAGGGGGGCAACTCCAGTTTGTCCGACATGCGCTGTTGGAATATTGTGTTCAACACATCGCCGGAATCGTAGTACATCGTCTGCGCAGTATAACGTCGTGAGTTCGAGCCGAAATCGAGCAACGAGCCACCTTCACCCAACTCAGGCGGAGAGGTGGGGCGATAGTCAACCATGATTTTGGCCACCCTGGCGCGGACTGTTTCTAGATCATCGACGCGGATCTTAACCGCTTGCTGAGGGGCAAGATGCTCAGTGAAATAGTAGTCGAGCTTCTCGCCACGCAGGAGCACCACCGGGAGATGGGTCGTACCGATGTTCTCAACCTGTATTTCTCCTGTCTTTGAACGTTCGATTGCTATCGGCAATTTTGAATAGGTAGCCGTGTGGCCAATAAGCAATTGTTGTTGCTGTCGGGGTTTCAACCATCCTGTCCAAATCTGTTTGTCGGGCAAGAGCGTTACGGTTAAATCGATCCCTCGCCGCGGATTACCATCCCAGCCATAGTTGCGGCTTCTCTCTTCAGCCGCCACGCTACGGGCGAAGGTTTTGGGTGAGAAGCTAATCCCATCGCGGGGTGGCAAACCACTGAAATAGTTTTGTCGCGACCAGACGAAGCCTTCTCCGGTGGTGGTGTCGACAGCCTGCACGGAAGTGACGCGGAGGTGCGTCTCGAAACCCTCATGTAGCACACCGTAGGTAACGATCGCCACCGTAGCTACTAGCGAAATAGCGGGGACTAAAAAAATCATCAAGCTGCGGCGGGCCATGCGGGCCGTAAAGACCAACAAGCCTGGGCCGAGCAAGGCCCCAAACAGAGCCACAATGCCACAGAAAATCCACACCGGCGGTTTGCCCACCGCACGAATCAAATTCCGCCAAAACCAATCACCATCGGTGCCGGGAGCAACCAAGTTTCCCTCGATCAATGTTCCTAAGGTGTTCTTCCAGTAAACGCTGGTCATCTCCGGCAGTGGTTCTGATGTTACCAACACACTACCAAAGCAGAATTGTCGCAAGAGAGGGTGCTCCGTGAGCGACTCGACCGGTGAGCTAAGATATTTTTCTCGTTTGGCGACGAGCAGGCCATGATCGGTACCAAAGTCGGCGGTCCATAGTCCCTTTTGCGTCGCAAGTGGCTCTGTCCCAAACAGCTTTTCAACTTCCGCAAGCTGCTCTGCTTGTTCGACACCATGCACCAACAATAAACCACTCGCCGCCACATAGTTGCGCAGGGCTTCCGCCATTTCGGGTCGCGCGTTTATTTCCGCAACCGCCGCTGGTGAAACCAACCACATCGGGCGCGAAAAGTAGAATCTCCAATCGTCGCTCGCCGTTGAGACCGGAAAGACTGCGGCGGTGGGAATGCCAATTGTATTCGGCGGGTTGCTATGTAGGTTGATGTGTTTCGACAGATCCTCAAGATTCTTTAGTTCGGTCGTTTCCGATTCGCCAATGCTCAGTAGCGCTCCCAACGATTTGAATTGACTGTCCGCATTGGTCCAATTGGCTCCCCTGGTTTTGCCTCGCGTATCTTCAATATCGCGACCCTCTTCAAAGATGCCGAAATCCCAGAACGTTTGGCTTGAGAAGCTGAGGTGCGGGATCTCCAAGTCGATTCGGCTTTGACCCTCCTCCAATCGGACCGGCATGCGATACGCGATATTGGAATCAGTTACCGCAGCATACGTTTCTTGATAAAAGACCACGATCAGATCGCGGTCGGCGGGACTCGGTTTGGGGGCGATTATGGAAACTTTCAACACATTCGTTTTGGCCCCTGGCGGAATGTCCAAGACCGATTGGACGCGGAGGACGTCGCGGCCGCGCATGCTGCGCGTCACTGCAACGTCGGTGGTGGTGTATTGCCCCCAAGCCAAGCTTGGCAGTAGGCAGATCAAAAGTATGATTGCAACTACCGTGAGCCGACCCACCGTAGTCGGAACCTCCTTCACGAATGAAAACCACTTCACGCTCGTCCGCAGGCTCCTGCCTGGGAACGCACTGTCTTGGAGGCTCTGCCTCCCGCGACCTTGCAACCAACGTCGCTGCGGCGGACAGAGCCCGCAATACCTCTGGTTTCCAGGCTGAGCCTGGGAACCAGAGAGTGGCTGTGAGCGAGACGTCTCCTGTTTATCCATCAATTCCGCCACGATAACTATGCATTCCCATCAGCGGGTTTAGGTGGGACGATTTGCGGAGGGAGCGAACCATCGCTAAAGGGACTCGATGGCAGGTCGATTTTTCCCACCACCGCGCGCTCCACAGCCCCCATCAAATAAGCCATTAAAAAGAAAAGTGCCGACAAGATCCCAAACAATCCAACCAGCAGCGTCGTCAGGATCAGCGCCCCCTGCAACGCGCGTCCCTGATCGGCTGCGCGGATGACTGCCAGTGCGACCGCCACCACACTTGCCACGATGAAAAACCAAATCATCCCCACGCGAGGCAGAAAGGGTTGAGTTGCTGGTTCATCCGACATCACACATTCCAGTTCGAGTAAACTACCCTACGTCAGGCTTTCTTGCCTGACTATTTTCGTACAATCTATTATCCTATTATCGTACGTCAGGCTGTCCTACCTGTCAGGCTATTTCCTGAACGCAACATGGTTGATGTCCAATCCATGTCAGGCAGGAAAGCCTGACGTACGAAAACAGTCAGGCAGGAAAGCCTGACGTACGAAAGCCTGACGTACATTTCAACTTAGCAGAATTTCCAACGGCCAATGTGAGCCACTGAGGATTATTATGAGGATGATTTATAAATGCGGCTCGCACCATGCCGTGAGTCGTTTATGGTGTCTACTGGCCTACTCTCTGGTTTGCCCCGCGATTACTCGTGGCCAAGAAGCGATTGCTAACCAGCCAACTACCTCCTACCAACCGGTCGTCGTTTCAGCTCAAGCCCAAGCCATCCATGATCGCGGCTTTGTGTTCGATGGTCACAACGATCTTCCATGGACCGTGCGCGAAGAAGCCTCGCGATCGTTCGATAAACTCGATATCTCTCAACCGCAGCCCAAGATCCATACCGACATTGCGCGTTTGAAGGAGGGTGGGGTGGGAGCTCAATTCTGGTCGGTTTACGTCCCCGCACATACCGCCCAATCGGGATTGGCTCATCAAATGACCCTGGAGCAGATCGCCATTGTCGAAGCGATGCTGGAGCGCTATCCCGAGACGTTTGAGAAAGCACTCACCAGCGGCGATGTGCTGCGGATTCGCAAGGCTGGCAAGATCGCTTCGCTCATCGGTGTCGAAGGTGGACATGCGATCGACAACTCGCTCGAAAAACTTCGGCGGCTGTTTGATTTGGGGGCGCGATACATGACGCTGACTCATAGCGATTCGCTCGACTGGGCCGATTCTTGCAGCGACGTTGCCAAGTGTGGTGGCCTTAGTGAGTTTGGTCGCGCGGTGGTGCAAGAGATGAATCGGCTGGGGATGATGGTCGACATTTCACATGTCTCCCCCGAGACGATGCAGGCTGCCATGGATGTGAGCCAAGCGCCCATCATCTTCTCACATTCTTCTGCGCGGGGCGTCGCCGATCATCCGCGAAATGTACCGGACGAGATTTTAAAACAACTCCCCGCTGATGGCGGCTTGGTGATGGTCAATTTTTATTCGGGCTTTGTTGTCCCAGCAGCTGCTGAAAAGACCAAGCAAATGTTTGAACGTACACGCGAATTGCGGCAGAAGTATGGAGACGATGAAGAAGCGATTCGCAAGGAGACGGCAGCCTATCGCGCGAAATTTCCTGTCCCGGCTGGAACGGTGCACGATGTTGCCGATCACATCGATCACATCGTCCGTGTGGCTGGCATCGAGCATGTCGGCATCGGTAGCGATTTCGACGGCATCACCACCGTCCCCAAGCAATTGGAAGATGTTTCCATGTACCCCGTCTTAACCCAAGTGCTCCTCGATCGCGGCTACACCGAAGCGGACATGCACAAGCTCATGAGTGAAAACATCCTCCGCGTCATGCGCCAAGTCGAAGAGGTGGCCGAGCGCTTGCAAGCTGAGCAGTAGAGCGTCAATTTCTGGACGTTAAGCGCCCGAAGTAATGAATGTGTTGCATCCCAGTTTCCCCCAGTGCAATTGGCCCAACGCGAAAATTGCATCCCAGAGTTTTTGTCCACGTGTGCTACATCAAGCCTTACTTCCACTGGGGAAAACTAGGGTGCAACCAATTCGTTACTGCGAGCGCTTGAAAGGATTTTAGGGAACTTCCAACTCGACTCCTTCGCTGACACTGGCCTCAGCCAGTGCCACACGCCGCCGTACCTCTGGAAGAATCTGTGGTAGGCATGATTCATTACTGCGAGCGCTTGAAAGGATTTTAGGGAACTCCCAACTCGACTCCTTCGCTCACACTGGCCTCAGCCAGTGCCACACGCCGCCGTACCTCTGGAACAATCTGTGGTAGGCAGAATTCATTACTGCGAGCGCTTAAAAGGATTTTAGGGAACTTCCAACTCGCCTTCTTCGCTCACACTGGCCTCAGCCAGTGCCACCCACTCCACTCCCACTTCTCCCTCACTCACTCTCCACGCGTGACTTCGCTGGTTCAGTTGCTTGTTGCACTGGTGGCTCGCCGGGTGGAGGAGGTGGAGGGTCCGCTGGAGTCGGTGCCTCGAACAACATTTGCATCAGGCGGTCAAGCTCCGCTCCACGCGCCTCGAGTGAAACGACAGTCCCTTCTTTGTTCAACAGCAACACGGTGGGCAAGGCCGAAATGCCAAATCGCATTTGTAGTCGTTCTAATGGGTCTTTATGGTTGTCGTGAATGATCGGCCACGGCAACTCGGCCCGCTTCAAATACTTTTCAAGCCCCTCCGCGTCGGCGTCTATACTGATGCCTATCACCTCCAAGCCCTTCGACTGATACTTTGCATACTGCTTCTGCAGTCTTGGGACTTCGGACAAGCATGGTTCACACCAGGTTGCGAAGAAATCGACGATGACGAACTTACCCGCGAAGTCATCAATGTTGATGGAATCGCCGGAGAGCGTTTGAGCAACGAGCTCGAATTTGCTTCCGAGCAAATCAAGTCGCCGAATGGAAGCTTGCAAATTCAATCGCAGGCTTTGCATCTCCTCACGCTCGTCTTTCTCGAGCAGATCGTGGATCAATTGATACGTCTTGCGGGCCGGTTGCTTATCGGGTTGCAACTCCAACATGGCGGCAGCCATCATCCCCGTCTGGATGTCTTGAAGCGAAAGTTCCTTGCGGCCTTTCAGGAACTCGTGCACTTGGTCGAGTGTTTTCTGTTTTGCATCTTCCCCAAAATAGGTCATCAGCGCCACTGCGGAGGAGATCGTGTCCAGTTCAGCTTGCTGGTAACGGGGCGTCCCTTTATCACTTTCCAATAGTTTTATTAACTGCTTGGATGCATCGCGGATGGCGGTCTGCATAGCTTGATATTGATGGGGATTGCGTGGCTGGGCGGCTTTCGCCTTGGTCACCAGCGCTTCGAGTTGCTTGGCGTCGGCACCGGTGGGGATAGTCAAATCAGGAAATTGATCAGGCTGGGGTGCTGTCGTCGCCGGTGCTAGAGTTTCTGCCGGTTCAGCAGTCGCCGATGCGGACTGGTCCGTTTTGTCTGTGGCTGGCGACTGAGCCCAAACGGCTGATGAACAGCCGAGCAACCATAAGAATAAAGTAGTTCGAAGCAATAGCGGACGAGCGTGCGAGGCAGTGGTCATGGCAAGGCTAATGAAAAGAAATCAGGCTGGTTGAAACTATCGGCTGGAAAATATCTCCCGACGACTTCGACTAATTCTACCAACTCTGCTCCCAAAACCCAGCATCCCAAAATCGTGGGGTGTCCGTTGGATCAGTGAGCCTCAGACGCTAACCGTGGGCCTTTGATCAGTGAACCGTGACGCCTGAGCGACCGGGCAACAACACATTGCCCGGTGCCTTTCGACCCACGGCTCACGGGACTTGCGATTTCTCATTTACAACCGTCAGTTAGCGCCAATAACGAACGCGATACCAACCGTCAGCACCTCGCGCGGTGGCATCCGCAACCAGCGACATACCGGTACTGGGGGTACAAGTGGGCGCGTTGGGAGAGGAAGAACTCCAGCCGACGCCGCAGAAGCCAACTCCTGGCACAGTCCCTTGAACGTGTCCCTTAAAATTGCGCGAAGCCATGGCTTGTGCCTCGGCCTGAGCTTGGGATTGGAAATTGCCAGAGGTGGTCCCGTACGAATGAATGCGGCCACATTGCGGACAGGGACTCTGAGCTTTGCAAGCTGCTGAGGCTCCAGCCATAACAACCAACCCCAACACGAAACTCTTGACCAACTGCATTTCAGGCACTCCTTTTAGACAAGTCGCGTGACTCACCGTTCGGTGACCCCCCGGCCACCAACTCCGCTGAGTACATCGATCGAACGCTCAGTCTTTGTTGTATGGTCCCAGCAGCAACTCCCCCCTTTCGTCAGTAAATCACAAGGCTGTAGAGCTTATGGTCGGCAAGTTTCCCTAGTTCTACTGCAGGGTGACATGGGTTTCGTTTAGTGGTAGGGATAAAAAATATCCGATTCGCTGTTTTGTGCAAAAACCACACTCGCTAGGGGTCGCTGCATGACCACGCGACCGACGCTCATGTGGGGCGGTAGGCCAGCCCCACTTGGCGCATTGACAAAATATCAGCTCGACGGGCCAGCGAGTGGATCGCTGAACAGTGAAATTAAGGTGAGTTCCCCAACAAAACTAGTGATCCACTCGCTAACGCGTCGAGCTGATATGGTGACCGACAGTGACAATGCAATAGTCCCCTTCGCATGGCGCACGCCACAACTGATACTTAACGACAAGTATGATCAACACTCTCTACCTACCTGAACTTCGCGAAATGCTCGCTGAGAGCAATGCGCAAGAATTGCGCGAATTTTGTATGGCCCTGCACCCCTCGCGGACAGCCGAGTTCGTGGAAGGCTTGGATTCGCCGGAAGTTTGGCGAGTTCTACAGCACGCCGACAAAAATCTGCGAGCGGAAATCTTTAGCTATTTAGAACACGACCAACAAGTCGCGATGTTGCTGAGAGAAGATGAGCGGCAGGTGGCCGAGTTGGTGACACACATCCCGGCCGACGACGCTGTTGACTTGTTAAGTGAATTGCCCGATGGACGCGTCGAGCAGATTTTGGTTTTGGTCCCCGCGCCGGATCGTCGCGACATTCGCCGCCTGCAAACCTTCGAAGAAGGGACGGCGGGCTCGATCATGACCACCGAGGCGGCTTGCCTTGACGAAACGCTGACGGTGCGACAAGCCCTGGAAACGCTCAGCCGCCAAGCCGAGCGGCTCGAAACGATCTACTACATCTACGTCGTCGACGACACGAATCACTTGCGCGGCGTGGTCAGCACGCGGATGTTGGTCTCTTCGTTTGGAAAGCCCGATCGAAAAATTGTCGACTTGATGGACAAAGACGTGTTGACGGTCAATGTCGACGAAGACCAACAGGAGGTCGCGCGGATCGTCGCCAAATACGACTTGTTAGCCATTCCAGTCGTCGATGCCCAGCGGCATATGCTGGGGATCATTACGCACGATGACGTGATCGACGTGGTCTTGGAAGAAGCTGCCGAGGATGTACAGCGGATCGCGGCGGTCGAACCGCTGGAAGACAGCTACATGCGGACTCCCATCTTGACCCTGACATGGAAACGTGGCATGTGGTTGGGTATTCTATTTTTTGCTGGACTGCTCACCGCTTTGGCCCTCCGCAGCTATGAAGCAGAGTTCCAACAGTTCGGTTGGTTGGTCTGGTTCATACCATTGGTCATCGGCTCAGGTGGTAATTCTGGCGTGCAGACCTCCACTCTAATTATCGCCGCCATGGCCACGGGCGATGTCAAGATTTCCGACTGGCTCAATATTGTCAATCGCGAGATAGCGACTGGGGCCTTGCTGGGGATTTTTCTAGCCACACTTTCGCTCGCCCCCGCCGTAGTGCTAGCACCTTCGCTGTGGGCCGCAGCGGTCGTCCCGATCACTGTTTTTTTCGTGGTCCTATGCGGAACCTTTAGTGGTTCGGTACTCCCCCTGGTGTTCCAACGCCTCGGCTGGGATCCCGCGCTGATGAGCAATCCCTTCGTCGCCGGTATCAATGACATTCTGGGAATCGTTGTCTACGTTTCAATCGCCCGTCTATTTCTATTATAACCAAAGTGGCCCCATGCTCCGCGTCGGCGCCCCATCACTCCACCACTCCATTCGCCTCTGGACCTTATCCCATGTCCCCAACTGACACCCCTCCAACCACCACTCCTCTGGGCTCGGATAGTCCCAAGGAACGTCTGCACTTCATCGAGCAAGAAATCGAAAAGGACATGCTCCTCCCCAAGCTTGCGGGACGAGTTGTAACAACGCGATTTCCCCCGGAGCCCAATGGGTATTTGCACATTGGACATGCCAAGAGCATTTGTCTCAATTTCGGGCTGGCTCAAACCCATCGCGGGCGGTGCAATTTGCGTTTCGACGATACCAATCCCAGCAAGGAAGAGCAGGAGTACGTCGACTCGATCCAAGAGGATGTGCGTTGGCTGGGCTTTGAGTGGGATGAATTGCATTACGCCTCGGACTATTTCGATCAGCTTTTTGACTGGGCCGTACATCTGATCAAGGCTGGCAAGGCCTATGTCTGTGATTTGAATGGTGAGCAAGTGCGTGAGTATCGCGGCACGCTTACTGCGCCGGGGAAGGAAAGTCCTTATCGCCAGCGCAGCGTGGAAGAGAATCTCACGGTGTTTGAACAGATGAAGCAGGGGGCCTGCGCAGATGGCTCGCGGACACTGCGCGCCAGGATCGACATGGCCGCGCCCAATATCAACCTACGCGATCCGGTCTTGTATCGTGTGCTTCGCGCGCACCACCATCGCACTGGGGATAAATGGTGCATCTATCCGATGTACGATTGGGCTCACGGTCAAAGCGATTCGATCGAAGGGATTACCCATTCGATCTGTACGCTCGAGTTCGCCGATCATCGACCGCTGTACGATTGGTTCTGCGAGAATCTGGGAATCTATCATCCGCGCCAGATTGAATTCGCACGGCTCAATTTGACTTACACCGTCATGAGCAAACGCAAGCTGTTACAACTAGTGCAGGAAAAGCATGTCAGTGGTTGGAGTGATCCACGCATGCCAACCATTAGTGGACTCCGGCGTCGTGGCTACACCCCCGAGAGTCTTCGCAGTTTTTGCCAGCGGATTGGCGTCGCTAAATTTTACAGCACGATTGACGTCACCGTGTTGGAGAATGCGGTCCGCGAGCATTTGAACGCAGTTGCCAACCGCGTGATGGCCGTACTTAAACCGCTCAAGGTGGTGCTGACCAATTATCCGGACGATCAAGTCGAGATGATGGAAGCGGTGAACAATCCCGAAGACGCCGCAGCCGGCACGCGACAGGTTCCCTTTACCCGCGAGCTGTTCATTGAACAGGAGGACTTCATGGAGGATGCCCCCAAGAAGTTTTTCCGACTCAGGCCGGGTGGCGAAGTGCGGCTGCGCTATGGCTACGTTATTAAGTGTGATGAGGTGGTCAAAGACCCCGCCACGGGCGCGGTCGTTGAGTTGCATTGTAGCTACGATCCCACCACACGCAGCGGAAGCGAAGCGGAAGACGGGCGCAAGGTCAAAGGGGTCATCCACTGGGTCAGCGCCAGCGAGGGTATGGACGCGACCGTGCGTCTATACGATCGTCTGTTTCTCAGCGAGAATCCCGAGGACGCTCCAGCTGGGAAAACTTTTCTGGATAACCTTAATCCCGACAGTTTGCAAACGATTACCGCCAAGGTTGAACCCGCCTTGCGCAATGCAGTCGCCGGAGAACGAGTTCAATTTGAACGCAGCGGTTACTTTTGTGTCGACACGCTCGATTCGCAACCAGGCCACCCAGTATTCAACCGCATCGTCCCCTTGCGCGACAGTTGGAGCAAAATGGCGGCGAAGCAAAGTGGGGCACACTAGGTAACTGCTACTTCAGCAGTCGCGCCAACGTTTCAGCCAGACTGCGGAGGGCGTTGTCGTCGGGCAGGCTGATCGTGAGTTGCGGACGACCAGCTTCATCGCGTTCGATACACTCGGCCAAGCTCCCGACAAGCTGTTCGACTCGTGCTGGATCAGGAGGATTTGCATTCCCCCCCACCAATTCACCGACCATGCTCAGGGCGGCTCCCAACAGTTGTCCACCCGCAGCCGAAACACGCTGGCGCCGTTCGGCGATCGCGGTGGCTTGATCCTCTACTTGTCGCTGCTGACTTTCATCGACGGCTGGAAGCAATTTGGGTTGCAGGATTTTTTCCAGGCGGCGTTTGATATCGCTAATGCCGCTGAGCATTTCGACAGAGCTGACTTCGGAGTCAAAGTTGATGGCCGCATCGGCCAAGTCTTGCTTAGAGGCCAAGGTGTCGAGCAGTCGTTCTTCAATGGTTTCCTCGGTCACCAATTTGTAAATATGGACCGGATTCTTCTGTCCCATGCGATGAGCCCGCGCGATGCGCTGCTCCAGCACGGCGGGGTTCCACGGCAAGTCGACGTTGATGACCGTGTTGGCGCTCTGCAAGTTCAACCCCGTGCTCCCAGCGTTAGTCATCAGGATCAGACGGCACTTGGGATCCTCTTGGAATTTGCGCACAATCTCCGGACGTTTCTTTTGAGGGACTTGTCCATCCAATCGTACGTAGTCGCAGCCGAGCAGATCGAGCTTCATTTCGATCCGATCGAGCATCGTCCGCCATTCGCTGAACAGCACGATCTTGCGACTCGGATCATCGATCAGTGATTCGAGCAATTCTCCCAGTCGCTCCAGTTTCGAACTGTACTCCGGTTCGACTTTAGTGCAGAGGAAAGTGCTATCGGCGGCCATGCGGGCCATCAGCAAGGCTTTTTGCAGTCGCAACAAATCCATTTCAGTCAAAAACTTTTTGGAAGCGATTCGCGCGGCAATCTGCAACTGGCCGTCGCTGATCTCCAACTGCTCGGCGGTCGGCTTGATCCGCACAATCTCGTCGGTCCGTTCGGGAAGTTGCTTCATCACATCGTTGCGACGGCGGCGCAAGAGGATCGGCTGCAGCGCCGCGCGCAGTTCATCCAGCCGTTGGTAGCCGCGCGGCTTACCACGCTCGTCCACCACACGATGTTTATGAAAGAAGCGATAGGCAGGGCCCAAGCGGCAGTCGTCAACGAATTGCACAACCGTATACAATTCGTCCAAACGATTTTCCAGCGGAGTACCCGACAGCACTAACGCAAACGGACTGTGCAATGCGCGAATGACTTGGCTGGTCTTCGATTCCCAGTTCTTGATCCGCTGTCCTTCGTCCAAAATGATCAGATCCCACGGGACCAATTCAATCCGCGCCAGATCGCGCATGACCTGTTCGTAATTGCAGATGGTAAAGAACTTGTCGGACTGATACTGTTCGGCGCGTTCTTCTCCTTTGCCAACAACCAACTGCGACGTGCGACCGCAGAATTTATTGATCTCGCTTCGCCACTGACTCTTGAGCGAAGCGGGGCAGACGACCAATACTCGCTGAATGTCAACTTCGCGAGCCAGTAGTTCCGCGACGCCGATCCCCTGAATCGTTTTTCCAAGCCCCATGTCGTCGGCGAGCACGGAGCGACCGGCACCCACGGCAAAGGCAATACCGTCGAGCTGATACGGGAGCAACTCGACATTGAGTAGTTCCTTGCGCAACGGATGCGTGGCGGGGGACTGACGAATCTGTTTGGCCAGTTTCTCCAATTTCACTTGGACCAAATCGCGTTGGATGCGTTCTTCGGCATCGGGATAAACATGCACGTCGTAGCCCGCGTGCTCCAACGCCTGAATCCGCTGCATCATTTCGCGCCCGTTGATGGCGTCAATTGAACTGGTTCCGATAATTTCGGCTGCCGAGTCCTCCAGCGTTTCCGGGACGTTGAACACCAACCCCAGTGGCTGAGTGTATTGCACTCGCACCGAAAGATTCTTGCGTCGATAGGGTTTACTAAGTTGCGCGCCGGAAAACCGTTTGGGGAGCTTGCTCAGCGTATGCAACACGTGCTTGCAAGTCCCCAAATGGTTAGTGCGAAAGTCTGGGCAACTGCAATACGATTGTCCAGCGTGACAGCCCCTCAGCGCGACGCGATACGTCTTGCCAGAATTTTGGCTGGTCACCAAGTAATCAGTCCACGGAATCGATGTGTTCGTCGAACGGACCGTCATCGGTTCTTCGCGGGCCCGTTGTTCGCGTTCCGCCATCGCCCGCTGCAACAATTCTTGTTCAGTCAAATTTTCCAGGGGAACTGTTTCGTCCGGAGGAGCGGCCAAGCCCATCGTCGATTTGGCATCAAGCAGATGAGCCAGCGCGGCCCCTAAGTGTTCGCAGTTGGTTTCACACTGGTCGCAATTGGTCTGCAATTGCTTGTTGCGGCCACTCTGCAGCGTGATCGTCACGATCGCTTGATCGACGCATACGCGGTACAAGTCACCCCCGAGAAAGACATCGCGTTCCGAATCCACTTCGACCTTGGACCCGAGCGCGATGAGCTGTTGGCCCTGGTCGCCGAGTAGTTGACACGCTTGATAGTGCGTCAAGCGGGCCAGACGTTGATGAAACGGATTGAGCTTGCGTTCAGGAGTGCCGATCGTGACCAATGTCCGTTGCTTGCCATTGGGTTTTCTTTTCATCGCCGCCGTCATCGCAATCTCCCTATTGAGTTTCAATTCAACCGAGCTCGTCATTTCTTCATTGAATCGCATCGATGGGCTGATGTCTACTACATGGGCAATCAATTTGCGTTGGCATTCAAATTGCAGACGATCATTCCATGTCGCTCGACGATTGTGTTACACTGAGACGCGCCTGAGGTTCACTCTGCGATTTGCCCTCAACAATGGAGATGCTGCCATGAGTAATGCTGCCATCAGTAGCTTGATTAAAACTGGAACCAAGCTCTACTTGGATTCGATTGATCCCGATTTGGTGCAACTGAATTTGGCTTGGGGAGCGGTCGGTGCGACCAGCAATCCGATCATCGTTTCAGGCTTGATCGAAAGTGGTCGATTCGATAGTCCCTTGGCTGAATTGCTGAAGGCGGGGAAGGACGATGCGGAGATTGCTTGGGCGTTGACCGATCAACTGGTCCGCAAGGCTCAGGAGGCTTTTCATCCAATTTGGAAGCAGACTAAAGGGAATGCGGGCTGGGTCAGTTTTGAGCTCGATCCACTGATCGAAGATGTGGAGGCCAATTTGCCGCACGCGGAGCGCGTCGAGCGCTATATTGAATTGGGTAAACTCTGGTCGCAGGGACACGACAATCGCATGATCAAAGTCCCCGCCACGCCGGCTGGTTTGGATAGTTTGCAAGCGCTGGCCGCGCACGGCATAACGCTCAATGTGACATTGGTCTTTACCATGGAGCAATATACGCAGGCCCGCGATAATGTCTGGGCGGGTGCCCAACAGCGCCCATCTCTTGACTCCTTCAAGAGTGTCTACAGCATTTTTGTCTCGCGCGTTGACGTCTACTCGGCCAAGCACCTCGCTGCGTTGTCTTCCGCCGCACAAGGACAACTGGGGATCGTCAATGCCCAGCGAATTTGGCAAGCCAATCAAGAGTTTTGGCGCACCCATCCAACTCCGCTTGATCAAGAAATGATTTTTGCGAGTACGGGTACTAAGAATCCCAGTGATCCATTGACCAAATATGTGGCTGCCTTGGCGGGGAGTGATATTCAAACCAATCCGCCGGAGACCAATCAAGCAGTCTCCGAGAGTGGGCTGACCTTCACGCGCCAAGTTGACCAGCTACCGGCCAAGAGCGTATTGGACGACCTGGATCGACACGTTGACATGCGGCATCTAGAAAAAACGCTGATGGATGAGGGGCTCGCGAAATTTGCCGACCCGCAGAAGAAGCTACTCAAGACCATCGCTCAAAAACGTATGGAATGGCAAGCGAGAAAACTAAGTAACGCTTAGGCTACATCGTCACGATCACTTCGCTGGCATCGAAGCGCACTTTGGGGGCGATGGCTTGTTTGTCTTCGGGGTGCCGATAGCCAATCGCGCAGCCGACAACCGTCGTGTAGTCGCTCTCGTCGAGTCCCAAAAGTTTGTCGTAGTCGGAATGCACAATCCCTTCCATGGGACAAGTATCAATGCCCAACATGGCGGCCGACATCATCAATTGTCCTAGCGCGATGTAGACTTGTCGCGCATTCCAATCGAGGTGCGATTTCATGTTTTCAATTGCCGCTACCACAATGTTGCGATAGCCGCTCATGGCCGCAGCCGGGAGCTCGCGCGTTTGGCAGAGGTTGGCGAAAAACGTATCGACGTAGTTGGCATCCATTGAACGTCGTGCTGCGAAGACCACCATGTGCGAGCAGTCGAGCGGTTGTTTCTGACTCCAGGACATCGCGGGCAACTGGGCTTTGAGAGCCGCGTCGGTAATGACGATGAACTTCCACGGTTGCAGGCCATAACTGCTGGGTGTAAGAATAAGGCTCTGCTGCAGTGCATCCCAGATATCGTCGGGGACACGCCGCGACGCATCAAAGCGTTTGACCGCATACCGCCACCGAAGTTGATCGAGCAACTGTCGCGAGTCGGTGCTGTTCGGCTGACTCGCGTCGATTTGAGATACGTCGCTGGGAGTGGTCATGAGTGATGAGCCTTTGTAGAGTAGAACAATTGTCCCCAATTGTTCAGGGTTTTACAGTCCCCAATTGTTGAGGTTTTTGACGGGATTAAGCAATCCGAAGCGGTGAACCATTGAGACAATGGTTCTACTCTGTCTCAATTCCGACGTTTACCGTGAACGGTTAGGGAAATTGTAATCTCGTTGTCCTGCCGACTAAAGGAGAGGTCTGTGTTAGATGTGAAGTGTCAGCCGCAATGGATCGATCCAACCGCTTGGATTGCTCCCACGGCAACCGTCTTGGGGGAGGTACATCTTGGACCGCAAAGTAGCGTGTGGTTCGGAGCGGTGATTCGCGGTGACGTTGAGGCAATTCATATCGGCGCGCAAACGAACATCCAAGATCTGGCCTGTTTGCATGCCGACCCTGGCAAGCCGTGTAGGTTGGGGAGTCGCATCACCATGGGGCACAAGGCCATCGTGCATGGTGCCACGGTCGAAGATGAGTGTTTGATCGGCATTGGTGCCATCGTGCTCAATGATGCCCAAATCGGCCAACATTCGATTATTGGAGCCGGGGCAGTAGTGACAGAGGGCAAAGTCATTCCACCGCGTTCACTGGTACTCGGCATGCCAGGCAAGGTAGTCCGCGAGATCACCGATGCCGATCTGCAGCGCATCTTGCACGGCTATCAGCACTACGTCGCCGCAGCCGAGCAGTACAAGTTGGCTCTCGAGTAAGCATTCACGCGTCTGTGTGCTAGACGGTTGTGTCCACATAGTCACCCCTCAAAATCTTTTTGTCGCACATCCTTTTGTCGATCGCGTTTTTTCCTGGGAACGTCAGACCGGGGCTGATGATGACCGCAACTCCCTACTCCGAATGCGGTGTTTTCCGACAAAAAGATGTGCGGCAAAAAGATGAAGTACTCGACGGCAGGGGACGCAATCCAGAGACCCACTCGCTGGCGCGTCGAGCTGATAGGGAGTCCGCCGCGTCAATGTGTGTCAGCCAGTGTCGTCATTTCAGTCGCTGTAAATAAAGTAGCACAGAGCACTGTTCACCAACGAAGCCGAGCAGACAACCGCGCCTGTGATCCACGCCGCTTTGAGGCTGAGTCGCGCGGGAACAAGCAAGGCGAAAAAGAACAAGAGCGTGACAAGGCTAGTGTTGATCGCAAAGGTTATATTCGAGGTGGGATGAAGGATGACTTCGGCTATCATCCCAGGGAGTTGCCAGAGCATTTCAATCCACTGCCGTCGATAACTACTCCAGGGCCATTCGAAGAACAGCCAAGCGTAGGGTAGATACATAGCGGGGAGCACCACCAAAACAGCGCGTCGCGTTTTCCAACAGCCGAACAGATAAGTCAGCGCGAAGACTGCCAGGACAGCCTTGCTCCCCCAGGAAGTAATGCCAGCCAGACTTGACCACATTGCGCCGAGCAACAGCGCGGTAAAGAGCGACCGCAGATCGAACGTCGGTCTGCGTGCATGGCAAACGGTAGAGGCTTCTTGGGTCGGTAGCGTCACTTGTTTCCCGCCTAATGCTAAGTGGATAGCGCTGCTTTGTTTTTGTAACCGTTCACGGAATTGCCCGACAGTCGCTGATCGCTCCGCCGATCAGTACTTCTGGCAAAAGGCAGATCGGTAGCGGCAAGCACCAGGCTGAGCTCAAAGCGACTGACCGGCGGAGCGATCAGCGACTTTACCGTGAGCGACTACTTAATTTTTTTGCGACGTATTTTTTGCGACGTATTTTTTGCGACACAGTTCTCCGACCAAATTGTAACCAACAGAATAGATCACCGGTTAGATTCCACCGCTCCTGAGTATTTCATGTTTTCGCCGCACATGGTTTTGTCGCACAAGTTTTCTTCGGCACGTTTTGATGCTGGGGGCTTTCGAGCCGCGTTAGAGTACGCTCGTTCTCAGGCAGAGCCTGGGAACTAGAGCGTGGAGTTCAGCGCGAAGTCTGAGAAAAAACGTCACTTCTCGCTGATCGCCGGTTTAGTTTCGGTGCAACTCACCCTCCCACCATAAGTTACGTCGTATTCGACGTAACTTATGGTGGGAGGGTCGGAGCCTAAGCGACGGGGAGGGAAATTCCAGCCAAGCCCCCCTCTCCGCTCGCCGACCAACTTCGTCGGTGCCCGTCGCGACTCTCCCGTGGGGAGAGTTGGCTATACTGGCGATCAGCGAGAAGTGTCGAAAAAGGTTGGAAAATGGAAGGATAGAAGATTTGGAATGCAGTAGATAAGTTCCGCGCGATTTGTGATTCAAACTCCATCGGAAGGATGTGTCCGGTCGACGGTTTCAGTCCGAATCGGTGGTTGACTCGCCACCTCAATGGTTTAGTTCTAAATTCGCATCCCAGCGATAAATCGTTTGTCGATCCAGGTTTTCAGATGCCAGCACCAACGCGCATGGATGGTCAAGCATCCATATTCAAGCAGCGCGCGGCCATCCCCTGTGTTGAGTATCTTCAGAAAATCGCGTTGTGGCTGGAAGGACTTGAGTGGTCTGTCTGTCAGCAAGGCTCGGATATTGTGCCACAGTATGGGACCTTGCCGCACGGCAATCACTCCCGCTTTGGGCGCGGGATGCTCACTGACAGTGCCCGCATCACCGACGGCGAACACACAGGTATCGGACAGCGATTGTAATGTCGCATGGGTTGCAATGAATCCACGCGCATCGGCCTGCAGTCCCAAGCTAGCGATCACGGGAGGAGGGGCTGCACCGGTAGCCCAGATGACGCAATCGCTCTCATGCAGCCGTCCACCGTCGGTCACGAGTGCTTGAGTGTTTACCTCGGTTACGCTCTGCTGTGAGTGAACGGCAATGTCGCGACGATCAAGCACGCGTTCGATACTTCGCACGCTCCGCTGTGTCATCCCGTCCGCGACGTGTGGGCTGGCAGTAAAGATGTCCAACGCGAATTGCTGCGTAGGTTCCATCGGTGAGCGTTGCACGCACAGCGCGACCTCCACGCTGGCCACGCCACCTCCCACGATGGCGATGCGTGGCTGGCTTGGTCTCGCAAGTAGGTGCGCTCGCAGGCGTTCAGCGAAAGTCTGCATGGGCTTGATGGCTACCACGAGCGGAGATGACGAGTGCTGTTGCCAGCCGATCGGCATCGATCCGACACCAATCGACAACACGTCAAAATAAATTGGTTCGCGATCAGCAAACAACAAGAGTCCATTCGGAAGATCAAGTCCCGTGGTTTTGGCGATCACTAGTTGCGCACCGGCGCGTGAGCACAAGCGGTCTAAGTCGATGGACAATTCGTCAAACTCAAATTGTCCCGCCAACAGGCCCGGTAGCATGCCTGAATAGGTGGCCATTGGGAATGTCGAGATGCATACCAAACGACAGTCACGGATTGGCTGCTTAGCCCACTCTCGCACGATGTGCAGATGGGTGTGCCCAACTCCTAGCAGCACTATCGTTCTGTGAGATTTGGTCATGTCAGTTTTCGGGGCTTCACGAGCCATCCGTTATTCGGGAAGGGCCCTGCTGAGGTTATGCTTACTAGGCGTCCGTGTTGGAATCGTTGTTGGCGATATCGAATTGGGTTACTTTGAGGCCTTGGACGGTTACTCGATAGGGGCCAGCCCAAACGCGTCATTCAACCCTGGCTCCATCACTCCACTCTGTGTCGATCCGGCCAACTGAACCAATGAAAACACAACTGCTCGATAATGTCGAGGCTGCGGCTGAAATCTTGAAATCAGGTGGTCTGGTCGCGTTTCCAACCGAGACCGTATTTGGTTTGGGTGCCGACGCGCGCAATGGTGAAGCGGTCAAGCGCTTGTTTGCGGCCAAGGGGCGGCCTGCGGATAATCCGCTCATTGTACATTTATCTGACATACAAGAGTGGCCGTTGGCAGCGCGTGAGATGACCACCGTCGGCCAGCGCGTGCTCGAATTGTTCGCCCCTGGTCCAGTGACCGTGGTACTACCTAAATGTAACTCAATTAGTGATTTAGTTACTGCCGGGCTCGATAGCGTCGGCATCCGCATCCCGGCTGCGGAGGTAACGCGCGAGCTGCTTAGGCAGACAGGGATACCCATTGCCGCACCCTCGGCCAATCGCTCGGGACGTCCTAGTGGCACGACTTGGCAAAGTGTTTTGGAAGATCTCGACGGCCGAATCGAGGCTGTGTTATGCATGGAAGTTCCCCATGTCGGTTTGGAGTCTTCCGTGATCGACTGCTTGGGTGACGCCCCAGTGCTTCTGCGACCAGGCGCGGTCGGTTTGTCCGACTTGCGCACGCACTTTCCCAACGCTCGACAGTGGAGACCCACTTCAGACGTGGAGTGCGGTGTGGAATCGACAAGCGCGTCATCGCCAGGGATGAATCATCCACACTATCAACCACGAGCCCAAGTTATGTTGGTGGAGGAGATGAGCGAAGCGGATATTCGCAATTGGAAACCTAGCGAAAGCCAGTGTGGATTGAAATTCGCTTACGCAGGGTTGGCGGCAAGTCCGTTGGGGATGATTGCAAGCCAGCAGTTTTCAAAAGTGGAGGAGTACGCCCGAGGGTTCTACGAATTCCTGCGTAGTGCTGATCGAGCTGGCGCTGATGTGGTGCTTATCGAAGCTGTGCCGATTGCGATGGCTATTCGGAATGGTATGGCGGCTGCCCTCCGTGATCGACAACAACGGGCCGCCGGAAAGGTGAAAGACTTTGCCCGCGAATAGCGCGAACGAACGCGAACGAACGCGAACGAACGCGAATGTCGGTGAATCGGGTTCAACGGGCTGTGCGGACTGGTGAGACGGGTGGGTAGCTAGCAAAAAAGATCGATCTCGGTTCCCTGACTGCCGATCTTTAGTCGATGTGGTCAGTTGCGAGTTCAGTCTCTTGAGTTCGCGCGACAACAGCACAAAATTGGCAGGCAGGACAAGTTGATGAGCGACTCACGGCAGATAGAATTCGATATCGAAGCGCTACTGCTTTCGGCGTTGTGTATTTCCTTATGGCTGAGTCTGCTAAGCTACGATCCGGCGGACCCTGTCGCTCAGTTCCCAACTGCAATAGCTCAATTCATCGCCATCGATCCTCAGGTCTATCCGGCACATCAAGAGTGTAGCAATTGGTGTGGTTGGATCGGTGCGACTACTGCGCAATTGATGATTCAGTCGTTGGGAGTTGGTTCAATCCTGGTGGCGGTCGGCTTGTCAGTACTCGCCGTGTGGATGTTTCGGGTGCAGAGCAATTACGTGCGGGCTTCGCGGCAAGCGGGGTGGGTACTGGTGATTGTGGCCGCGACGACTTGTGGTTCGCTTCTCCACTTAAACACACCGCTCTCTCCGGTGGTTGGCTCCGGGGGCTACTTGGGGGCGATGACATCGACCTGGTTGAGTGAGCACTTTGCCTTTTCTGGAAGTTTAATTCTAACGCTGACGATTTTCGTAGCCGGTCTGTTGCTCAGTACTGATTACGTGGTACTCCGCGCGGTGGCCGTGATGTTAGCTGGTGGCGCAGCGGTAGCCACAACTGCGGCAGCAGCGACTAAACACAAGGTCTCTCTCTCCGCACCGCGTAGTCTGTTCGCGGGTCGAAGACGAATTAGCGATGTGGAAGACGGGGTGCAACTGCCTACTGCGCAGGGAACGAGCGACGAGCTCGATACGCCGGTGCGAATTCGTGGCGTGCAGTTAGATGGTAAGGGTCCGGCGAGCGCTCAGCCGATAGTCGAAGCTAAGTCCGGATTGCTGGGATTGGCCAAGAGTTTAGCTGGTGGCCTCCTGGGAAGCGGACTGGCAACGGTCAGTGACTTAGCCACGACGAAATCGCCACCCTTATCGTTAACGGAGGAAGCGGATGAATTCGTTGAGGAAGACGGGGAGTTCGACGGGGAGTTCGACGGTGAGAGCGAAGGCTTCGAAGAGGGAGAGGAAGACGAAGAAGTAGAGTCTAGCGAGCATCGCGAAGTGGAAGTCTTAGGCGAGACAGTGCAAGTTCGCGCCGACGACCCCCACGTGGTCGCCGAACCTGAAGTGCCACGCGTGCGACCACCCAAGAAAAGCAAACAGGCCGAAGCCCAACGCAACAAGGAAGCGCTGTCGCATTTGGACGACACTAAACTCCCGCCAGGTTCCGAGGAGTACGTGTTGCCGGGGTTGGATCTATTGCAAGAAGCAGACGAAATCGACTTTGAGACTCAAACGATCGAAGTCCGTCGCAAGGCGAAGATCCTGATGAAAACCTTCAAAGACTTCGGCTTCAATGTCAAAGTGGTCGAAATCGAAACGGGGCCAGTCATCGCCCAATATGAGATCGAACTGCAAGCCGGTTTGCGACTGTCGAAGATCACCAGCCTCTCAGACGATTTAGCCATCGCCCTGCGCGTGCCAAGCGTGCGCATTGTGGCTCCAATTCCGGGGAAGAATACCGTTGGCGTGGAAGTCCCCAATGAAACGCGTCAAGTCGTTCGCTTGCGTGAGGTGATCGAAGAACAAGGGGCCAAGGGGAAGAAAGCCAAGATCCCCTTGTTCCTGGGGAAGGACGTCTCTGGCAACGCGCTCGTCTCCGACTTAGCGACTCTGCCACACTTGCTGATCGCCGGGCGTACGGGGACAGGTAAGTCGGTCTGTCTCAATGCGCTCATCGCGTCGATCTTGATGACCAAACGTCCCGACGAAGTGCGGATGTTGATGATCGATCCCAAGATGGTTGAGCTGAGCAGCTATGGACGACTGCCGCATTTGATGCACCCAGTGGTGACAGACATGCGGAAGGCCGAGGCCATCCTGGCTTGGGCCGTCGACAAGATGGAGGAACGCTACGCATTGTTAGCGCGCGCCGGTGTCCGCCATCTGACCAGCTACAACGAGCTCGGGCGCGAGGAATTGCTCGATCGACTCAAGCCTGAATCTCCTGAAGAAGCGGACGCCGTTCCCGATCACCTCCCCTTCATTGTCATCATCGCCGACGAAATGGCCGACTTGATGATGACCGCTGGTAAGGAGGTCGAGCAACACATCATCCGCTTGGCACAAAAAAGTCGCGCGGTGGGAATTCACTTAATACTCGCCACGCAAAAACCAACCGTGGATGTGATCACCGGCTTGATCAAGAGTAATCTGCCAGCCCGGATCTCATTTCAAGTAGCCAGTCGTACCGATAGTCGCGTCGTGCTGGACGAAATGGGAGCGGATAAGTTGCTCGGTAACGGTGATATGCTCTTCATGGGGAACGGGACCAGTCTGCTCCTCCGCGGCCAGGGAACTTATCTGAGCGATGAGGAGATCAATGCACTGGTCGATCATTGCAGCACCGGCGAACAGAACTTTGTGCATGAGTTGGTCAATCTGAAAATCAAGGAAGAGGGAGAGGATGAAGGAGAAGTCACACCGGGCTCGTTCAAGAAACGCGATGATCTATACGAAGCGGCAGTCGATGTGGTTGTCCGCGAAGGTCGTGGTAGTTGTTCACTGTTGCAACGCGCGCTGGGAATTGGATACGGTCGAGCCGCCCGCTTGATCGATTTTATGGCCGAGGATGGCATCGTCGGACAGTACAACGGATCGCAGGCGCGGGAAGTGGTCATTTCCATTGCGGATTGGGAAGCCATGCGCGACGGAGCCGAAGGTGGCGGAGAATCGACGTCTCCCCCCACTCCCGCTCCCCGCTCGAACAAAGTGAAACCATCAAGTTCCGATGAGGAATCATCCAGCTTGACTGCTCCCCATCCGACAGTCCCCGCTCAAACTTTGCGATTAGCACCTCAACCCAAACCGAAACTAGCGGGTAGTGAGAAAGAAACCCCGCGCACGGACAGCATGACTGCCGTCAAGACCACGGCTAGCAAGGCCATTCGTCGTGTCGTCACGCTCGAACCCGATGACGAACTGGACGAGGACATTGAAGACGAGGACATTGAAGATGAGGACATTGATGACGAGGACATTGATGAGCAAGAATACGAAGCAGCGGACGAACTTGAGTCGGACGACGATGAACTAAAGGAAGCAGATGGAGACGAAGAATACGAGGACTACGAAGATGATTAAGGCGAGCGGTAGAAACGACTTTACCGTAGCCGGAGAGTAGAAATTCAATCGCCGGTCGCCTACGCATCGCTATGAATTCAATTGGTTCGGCAATACTCACCATCGACCCAAATGCTCACTATCGTCGGCAATGCGCTAGTTCTAGAAACCTTAAACTCCGCCCGTTCTGAAAGCTCTCGTTCCCAGCCAGAGCCTGGGAACCAGGGAAAGAATTGGGACAATTGTTCCAGTGCTTCGTCCAGATTAAAAAGTGGGGTAGGCAGCGCTCAGAGTAGAACGATTGTCCCAATCGTTTCTCAAGCGATTGGGACAATCGCTCTACTCTCCCAACCCCAAAATTAAAGTTAGACAAAGCACTAGTGTAGAGACAACTCCGACGTTAGCTCAAGCTTCCGCCAGTCGGACCTAGTGCACTCGCCAATCCAGATTGGAAATCTGGAAACTGATAAACGAAATTCGTTTCAGTTACGATGCGGCTGGGATCAATGCGTTTGTCAGTTGCGCGTCGCGCCTGTGCGTCGTGCACAGCGGGAGGTCCGAAGACGGGATCGTTGACACCACACAACTGAGCCAAGTGGCGATAAAAAGTTTCACGCAGAACAGGCTGCCCGTCTGAAAAAACGTAAGCGGAGCGTCTCATGGGACGCTGCACAAGGATATGAAGCATCCTCGCAATATCGCTCACATGCACGAGGTTTAAATAACCATCGCGCGGTACGGTCAGCGGTTGTCCCTGCCGTAGTTTCTCCGCCAGTGGAATGCGTCCCGGTCCGTAGATCCCCGCTAAACGCAGCACGGTAAAACGGACCGCACTCAAATGGTTGTCCAACCATTGTTCCCCTGCCACAGCCATTTTAGGTCCAATGCGAGTGGGACTAACGGGTGTATCTTCGTTCACCAAGTCGCTGCTGTCTTGACCATAAACACCGGTGGTGCTGAGGTATACCAGCTTGCTCCAGCCGTTCGGCATGGCCGCTAGTAAATTGTTTAGCCCAACCGCATGCGTGTCGATGGCAGCTTCATCGACGTGTGCTCCTTCAGCGCGGTGCGGGACAGAGACCAACAGGCCGTCGACGCTGGGGAGTCGGTTCAAACTCTCAGGTTCTAGCCAATGTCCAAGCACGGGCTGGACGCCGATGGATTTCAAGTGCGCAAACCTAGCTTCACTTCGAGTGAGTGCGTAGATGGTCTGTCCAGCCGCACGGGCCAGGTGAACAAAGTGCTCGGCAACGTAACCGCAACCGACGATCAAGAGTCGTTGCGAACCAGCGTCTGGTTTCGTCATGTGCATTCACTCTTCAATGTTGAGCGTCCCGATTTTCAGACGGTGCATGGCGGCGGCACTTACGACCAGACAACAGGCGGCTAGGGTAAAGGCAAAATTTAGACCTTGCCCCCAGGCCAACCAGCCCCAGGCCAGCGAACCGAGCGCCATTCCCAACGCGAACGCCATCAAATAGGCGGCCATGCCCCGCGCTCGAAATTTGCGCGGCAAGTAAACCTGCGCCGTGGCGTTGAGCGTCGTCATGATCGCCATCCAGCAGGCACCGACCAACAACAGGGCAGGCATCATGAGCCAAGCCATCGAAGTGAGTCCGATGGTTAGCAACACAGCGGCATAAGCCAATTGCCCCGCTAAACAAATCGTTTCGCTTGAATATCGGTAGCGGGCCGTCGGCATGAACCACGCCGCAGCGACTGCACCACCGCCAATCAAACCCAGGCACAGGCCGAAGCCACGCTCCTGAAAACCGAGTTTCTCCGTCGCTACCAACGCCAGCAGACTCCACAGGATACTAGCTGAGAAAGCGAACACCATCACGCGCATCAAGGCATTGCGCAGCGGGGCTGAATTGCTGACCACGAAGATCCCCTTGCGCAATTCATTCATAAACTCAGGGCTTGAGCGCGATGAACTCTCTTCGATCTCCGGGCTCCATACCAGCAACGCAGCCATTACCGCGAGAAACGAGAGAGCGTTCATCGAGAAGGCAGCCCACACACCCACCTCGGCGATGATCAACCCAGCCAACACGGGCCCCAGTGAACGGGCCAAATTGAACGACACGCTCCCAATCGCCACAGCGGCGGGGACCATGGCCGGTGGTACTAACTCGGGAGTAAGTGCTTGCCAGGCGGGTTGGTTAAGAATCATCCCAATCCCCATTGCTACCGTCAGCACTAGTAGCAGACTGGGGGTAATCAAATCCAAAGCTGCCAAGATCGCCATTACCGCCGCTATTACCAGCAATAATAATTGCGATGACAGCAACCATGTGCGACGATTAAAGCGGTCTGCCCACACACCGGCTGGCAACGCCAAACAAAAAACGGGGATGGTCATGGCGGTGCGCACAGCCGACACCATAGCTGGGCTTGGTTCCAGCGAGGTCATCAACCATTGCGCGCCCGTTTCATGCATCCAGGTCCCCATATTGGAGAACAGACCAGCGATCCAAAACGTGCGGTACGCAGGAATTGAGAGTGGTGCCCACGCTCGTTTATTGACATCCCGTGGTCGCGATTTACTCTGATCCTCCATCCGCTGCGGGTCCAAACTTTCTTCTGCAATGATTTTCTAAGGGCAACCATACACCGCTTTCAACATTGAACGGTTGCTAATACTACTAAGCATCGAGCGGAAAATAAGTGTCCGATCTGAAACGTAGCTGCCGTCGCCAGACGGCAGGGAGTCGACGTTCTGGCGAACGTAGCTACGACAGTTATTTCCCGCTCGATGCTAAGTACTAAACCTCTAGTGCTTCATTCAACTTAGAAATTGGGGTTGTTTCGTAGTGGACGAGGCAACGAGTCCTTGTCGTGAACCAGGGCAGGAGGACTCGTTGCCTC